>CAZBKR010000004.1:28536-32981 GCA_964492455.1 uncultured Oscillospiraceae bacterium | reverse complement strand
CGGGTATTGGTGCGCGCTTCCGGCACGGAGCCGATTGTCCGGGTGATGCTCGAAGGGGAGGATACCGGGATGATCAGCGGGATGGCGGATCAGATTGTAAAAAAAATCGTAGAGCGGCACGGCTGAACGGACAGCTCCTGTCAAACGGCACGGCTGTAACCAACCGCCGTGGCGTACGGCACACCTGAAGTCGGTTCGTTTGTGACGCGAGACACAAGGCGGTGAACAGTCATGTGCGGTATAGTAGGATACATCGGGAAGGGCGATACACTTCCCATATTGATCGATTCATTATCGAAACTGGAATATCGGGGATATGATTCCGCAGGGGTTGCGTATATCGACGCCGGAGACCTCACCGTTGTGAAACGCAAGGGGCGGCTGTCGGTGCTGGCTGACGAATTGACCGCATCGGGCAGAATGACGCGCGGCGGAATCCATGTAGGGGTGGGACATACCCGCTGGGCGACCCACGGCGCCCCCAGCGACGAGAACTCCCATCCACATCTGTCCAACAGCGGCCGGATCGCGGTGGTGCACAACGGCATCATCGAGAATTTCTCCGAGTTGCGCGCATATCTGATTTCACTGGGCTATGTGTTTCGGTCCGATACGGACACCGAAGTCATTTCCCACCTGATCGAACACCATTATACCGGTCGGGAGAAGGGAAATCTTCTGCAGTCGGTTCTGGAGACCATGCAGGAAATCGAGGGTACTTATGCGCTGGGAGTCGTATGCAGCGATTCCCCCGATCTGTTTGTGGCGGCCCGCAAGGACAGCCCGCTGGTGATCGGACTTGGCACGGACGGCAACTTTGTCGCATCGGACATTCCCGCCTTGTTGCAGCACACCCGGGAAGTCATCATTCTGGAAGACCGTGAAGTCGCAGAAATCCGTTCCAACGGTGTGCGTTTATTTGACGCACTCGGGCATGGTATCCAACGGCAGCCGATTCATATTGACTGGGATGTGGACGCTGCTGAAAAAGGCGGATACGAGCATTTCATGATCAAAGAAATCCATGAAGAACCCAAGGCGGTACGGGATACCGTCAGTCCGAGGGTGCGCGACGGACGCATCGTGCTCCCCGAACTGCCGTGGACCCGTGAACAGCTGGAAGCTTGCGACATGATCCACATCATCGCCTGCGGCACAGCGTATCATGCCGGCATGGTTGGTAAATACCTGTTCGAACATCTGTGCCGCATTCCGGTCAGCGTCGACGTTGCCTCGGAGTTTCGCTACCGGGATCCGATTGTGACCGATCGAAGCATCGCAATCATCATCAGTCAGTCGGGGGAAACCCTCGACACACTGGTGGCAATGCGTGTCGCCAGAGAGAAAGGTGCAATGTGCGTCGGGATTGTCAATGTGGTAGGCAGTTCGATTGCTCGCGACGCCGACCACGTCGTTTACACCCATGCCGGACCTGAAATCGCTGTGGCCTCCACCAAAGCGTACAATACGCAACTGGCAGCGCTCTACCTGCTGTCTTTACACGCGGCCGAGCGGATGGGTCGTCTTCCGGAAGACGTGTACCTCCGACATGTCGGCGAATTGCTTGCCATCCCCGGGAAACTGGAAAACCTGTTGATGGAAAAGGAAAATATCCAGCGTTTTGCCGCACTGCATTTCAATGCAAAAAGTGTGTTCTTTATCGGCCGCGGATTGGATTACGCCTTGTCGATGGAGGCTTCCCTGAAACTCAAGGAAATCTCATACATCCATTCAGAAGCCTATCCGGGCGGAGAACTCAAACACGGTACGATCGCGCTGATCGAGGACGGAACGCTGGTGGTCTGCCCGATGACGCAACCATCGCTGCTCGACAAAATGCTCGGCAATGTCCGGGAAGTAAAGGCCCGCGGGGCTACAGTACTGGGACTGGTGTGCGGTTCGTCCGATCGTCCGCAGGAGGTCTGCGACGCTTTGTTCCGGTTGCCGGAAACGGACGCCCTTTTTGCCCCTATCCTGGCGGTGACTCCCGCTCAGCTGTTTGCCTATTATGTCGCTGTGTATAAAGGCTGCGATGTGGACAAACCCCGTAACCTTGCCAAAAGCGTCACAGTGGAATGATCGTCGTGTGATATAATTCCATCATTCTGACACACCGGAGGCGATTCGGATGGATCTTCGACTGGAATCCGTGCGTACGGAATCACTTCTCGATTTATCACAAACCCTGGCGGCACCCCTGCTGGAGACCTTCGTGTACCCTTGGCAGGCGCTTGCTTCCATTCAGTCGTTCATACTGCAGCTGGGGCCGGAACTGCCCGCGGACGAGTACGAACAGGCGGGAGACGGTATCTGGATCGCACGATCTGCAAAAGTCGCGCCTACCGCGAGTATCCACGGGCCGGTTATCATCTGCGCGGAGGCGGAAATCCGCCACTGCGGCTATATCCGCGGATCCGCCATCGTAGGATGCAACGCGATGGTTGGCAACTCCACGGAATTGAAAAACGTGGTGTTATTCAACCGGGTCCAGGTGCCCCACTTCAATTATGTCGGAGATTCCATCCTCGGATTCCGTTCCCATCTGGGTGCGGGTGCCATTACATCCAATGTGAAATCCGACCGCACATTGGTACGGTTGAACATCGATGGATACCGGGTGGATACCGGACTCAAAAAATTCGGCGCGATACTGGGAGATAGGGTCGAGGTGGGCTGCAACAGTGTTCTGAATCCCGGTACCGTTATCGGCCGGCGCACCAGTGTCTATCCGCTTAGCTCGGTCCGGGGCGTGATTCCTGCGGACTGTATCGTCAAATCCGGTCACGAGATTGTGGTCCGCGAAGCGCGTGGCTGAGTCTCATTATTCTTCACGCGGAGTCAAACGCTCCCGCATGCTGGTCAGTATCATTTTGCTGGCCAGCCTTGCTGTGATTTTACTTAACCAGATCTCAGGTGCCAAACCGAATCCAAATCCGACTGGTTTGACGGGTCTGCCGTCTTTGTCGACACAGGGAACCAAGACAACGGCACCCACAGGTTCGTCTGCGACGTCCGCTCCCGTCCGCGACCTGTCCATTCAGACCCCCGTTCCTCTGGGAGAACCGGGTGCGGCTCAGCCGGAGATGAAGAGATGGCCGGCCTCGAGTTCTGTCGAGACCGTTCGAATGGCAGATATTGCCGCTTATGTCGGTAAAGACCGATCCGATTCACCCCTGCGAGGTATTACCGTGGTGCTGGATCCCGGTCATGGCGGAATTGATTCCGGTTGCGGCTGGCCGGTTGGTGTGCGAGAGCAGGACATCATGGAAAAAGATGTGGTGCTCTCGGTCGCTCAATCCGCAAAGGATGCTCTCCATGCGCTGGGAGCAGAAGTGATTCTGTTGCGGGAAGACGATACTTTCCTTTCGATTTTTTCCAGACCGGCGACTGTTGGCAGGATATTGCTCGATGATTTTTCCAGACAGACGCAGGCAATCGGATTGGGGATAGGACCGCTTGCGCGGCTGATGCCGCTGCTGGATCCGATCCTGTCGTCCAACGACGACCGGTTTGCCGGTGTCATGGGTGGTTCGGGCACCCGCGAAGATCTGAAACAGGTCATGGACATCGAGCGTCAATATCCGGACTGGCTCCTGATCTCCATCCACTGCAATGCCGCAGCGGATTATCCGGATGTACGCGGTCTGCAAGTGTATTACACCTCAAGTGCGGTGATCCTGCATGACGAACGGATCGAGTGCCAGTCCCTTCCCACATCGGACTGGCAGCCTTCTTATCAACATTATGACGATGGCGGCCGATCGCGGCTGGCTTCCCTGCTGTACGACGCAATCGTCTCTGAAGCGCCCGCATTGGGGGAGGGAACATCCGCGCCGCTGGTTGATCAGGATTTTGCGATTCTGCGTGAACAGAATCTGGTGAGTGCGATGCTGGAACTGGGCTTTTTGACCAATGAGTCTGACCGCTCTGTGCTGGGATCCGCCTCCAGCCGGGAACGCCTTGGCGAGGCGATTGCGGATGCGGTATACTCCTACTATTGTACGCGCTGAACCGGTTCCGAACGGAATCTGAGATCCAGGCAGCGCATCATTCGGAGGTTCTTTTGCGTAAGTATGGTCATATGAAATGCGGCAGAGTTCTTGGCTCCGCTTTTATTCTCTTGTTTCTAGTAGTACTGCTGGTTTTCCCGTCCGGATGCGGGGATCCCGCCCGTACCGGTCCAACGACTCCTGGCAGACCGACCACCGTGACGGGGTCCGGCACAACTGCATCGGGGGATGCGACGACGGTTCCATCCGGTTCGACCGCCACCTCCGGCCTCTATCCTACCGATCCTTCCGGCACTTCTCCGACCGTGGGAACCACCACCTGGAATCCATCGGGTACCGTGCCGTCGACTCCGTTGCCGACCACCTCGTTTATCCCCTCCACAACCACCGCCGCACCGTCTGCCGTGCTGGAACGCTGGCCGGCTGCTTCGACGC
>CAZBKR010000004.1:0-28526 GCA_964492455.1 uncultured Oscillospiraceae bacterium | reverse complement strand
ATACACTGCCGGTAAACCCAATCCGGGTTCCAGCAACCCATTGGCCGGTATGACCGTAGTGCTGGACGCCGGACACGGAGGCAAGGACCCCGGTGCTGTGGCGTCCGACGGAACGCGGGAAGCCGCCCTCAACATGCCCATCGCTGTAAAAACCCGCGCTTTGCTCGAAGGGATGGGCGCGTCCGTCGTCATGACGCGCAATGACGACACCTATGTGTCCATCTATGCCCGCATTGCCAGGACCGGTATCCATATTCTCAATCGCGCTTCCGGCCTCGCTGGTTTTTCGGATGCATTCGATCTCTCCCGTTATCTCGGAGACCTCAATGCCATCGTGTCTGAAAACACCGGAGACTGGGACGGCGCGATGACCGGCCGTGGTCTGCACCTCGGGTTTGGCGTACGGGAGGAAATCCGGCGGTTGCTGGATCTGGAAAGGCAGTTCTCGGACACGGTGTTCGTGAGTATCCACTCCAACAGTGCCGCGCCGGATACGTCGGTTCGAGGGTTGCAGGTCTACTACAGTCCGACCGAATATGTCTATGGGGATGAAGTATATGAAATCACCCAGGACAGGGACGTCTATCACTGGGGGTATCCGGTGTACCAGGCCTATACCTATTATGACGACGCTGCGCGTGCCGGACTCGCCAACCACGTGTTCAACAGTGTGGCTGCATCGGTTCCGGAACTGGGCAGCGGCGGAAGCGCGGGCGTGCGCGCCGGCAATTACGGAATCTTACGCGAGAATAACCTGGCATCCATTCTGGTGGAATGCGGATTCATGTCGAATGCGGACGATCTGGCAGTCCTGCAAGACGAGGCCAGTCAGACGCGGATCGCGGAAGGTATCGCGAACGGCATCCTTGCCTATTTCACATCGCGCTGATCCGATAGGATCGGGGAGAGGTGTCAGGAGAAAAAGCGGAACAAACCGATCCATGCCATCGCAACCAGTCCTGCGATAACCAGCAATGTCGGGGTTCCCCTCATCCATGCCGGAACGTCCTCGCGGTGCATCCGCTCAACAATCGCTCCCAGAATGCCTGTCACCAGCAGCAATCCGCATCCTGTTCCCGCAAAAAAAACCACAGAGTACAGGAATGAGCCGTTAGCGAGAGTGGAATCGAGCGAGGGGTATAGTGCCATAGCACCCGCAAACGCCACCAGCCGGAGCCGGTCCATTCGGGGCGTCGCTGTACCGGCAAACGACCGCAATACCGGAACCTTGTCGACCGCACGTCCAGTCAGCCAGTACAGAAGCGCCAGAATAAACGGCCCCGCCAGCGTCGCAATCCATCTTCCGCCCGGGAGACGAACCAGGATCTGCAGTAACAAAAAGCCTGGAGTGGAAAGGAGGAAGGCGGCAAGACCGAACCGGACCGCAGCGCCGAGGGAAAAGTGCCTTTCACCGGATGTACTGCCAGTGTCCGCTCTGTACGGTAGAAAACCGGGGAATGAAAACAGGGGAGAGGCGAGTCCTGCTGCCGCGATCAGAAACATGGCGAACCAGCTATCCGGAAGTCCTGACTGCATCATCATCCTACGCGTCCCCCTTTCATCATTTCCGCTGTACGGACCGCCAGCCAGCGCCCCCCTGCCATCATAAAGCCGGTAATTATGGTGCCGAGTGGAATGGAGTAAGGTTGCATGGAGCTGGTACCCAGTTCATCTGCTGGAGCGAACACACTCCCGTAGACCAGCCATTCACGCACAATTCCCACTCCGAGATAGAAGAGGGCGGTTGACGCGGCAATCACAAACAAACGCAGTGGCGTGCGCCTGCTCCATTTTTCCGTACCCTCCCGAAGGTCTGGAAGTGCCTCAAAGAGGAGCAAAACGGGTGCGGCCAGCAACGGCAGCGGATGATAAGACGCGGGAATCCAGCCAGAGGCATACATTCCGAGCCACACCAGTGAGGAGCCGATGCAGGTGGTGAGGATTGCAGCAAGATCATTGTAGCGGAACCGGTTCAGGCGACGCAGCATGACCAGAACCGACCAGGTTAACAACAGCACCGTCAAAGACCCGATCCCGGCTGCCAGTGCGATTCGTGCGTGTCCGGTGGCGGCGATTGCAGGATACGCAATGGCCAGGCAGGATACTCCTCCCGGCAATGTGGAACCGGCGGACGGTTGTGAAACCGGCATAGAAGTAGCGGGACGGTCCATTCTGCTTTTCCTTTCCATGTTGCGTCAGGATCCGGTCGCAGATGCGTCAGATTCGACCCGGGTGATATACTCCACTGCAAGGTTGGCCGCTTTGACCACCGCACGCGAGGTAATGGTCGCTCCGGATACGGAATCGATCAATCCGGAAAGATCGGAAGGAGGCGGCGTAGGCGCGGGAACAGGAACCATGCCTGCCTCCACCATACAGGCGCGCATCAGATCCAGACAGGATTTGACCGGAATCACAACCCCTTCGATTTCTTCCGTTGTGCCGTCTTCCCGTGTTTGAACGACAGTAGGATCCTGCAGCTCCATCAGATAAGCAGCGGTCAGTGCTGTCTGTTCACCCCATGGCAGGCTGTCCACCGGGACCGGCCCGGATTCATCTGATTCGGAGAGCCGTGTGCCGTCCTCCCGCTCCGCATCCCACACCAGGGAAGTGATACGTCCGTTTTCAACAGCAATTTCCACAAATTCTCGTGCGCCTGTCTCTGCCAGGAACGCATCGTGGTTCTTTCGATAGGTGCCGTCGGTCAGGTTCCCTCCCAGTAAGGAAGGGATGGCAGCACGGCGTGCACAGTCCTCCGCCAGCACCAGCAGCGCTTCTACCGGCATGGTGACGCCCACCGCTTCACGGACGGTACCGTCAGGTGACACTTCTACAAATGCGGGATCCTGTACGCGGAGAAGCAGAGATTCAAGCGCGATGGCCTGTTCGTGCCAAGGCAGCACATCGCCACTCAATATAAAAGTACCGTCTTCCGATGCCTGCCGCAGCGATTGATCCTCTTCTGCTCCGATACCGTCCCACAGCGCATCCTGTAGACGACCGTCCGTAACAGTCATACGGAACGTATAGCGATAACCATTCTCCGGGTCTGCGGATTCAGCTTGCGACTCGTAGACTCCGTCCCGCCATACCCGCGGAACCGGTTCGGGCGGTGGTTGCTCTCCTGTCAGATAAAGCGGCGCTGTTCGACCTTCAAACCGGGTGTAAAAAAAGGGGAGAGCGGCTTGTCCGCCATAGGTTTCGGTTTCCGCATGCGCCAGTACCCGCAGTCCTGCAATGGTCTTCGCATCAGGACCGACTGCTACCCGGACAAGCAAATCGTCTGCATAACCGGCGACCCGTATCGAAACCAGGTGCCCCAGTGTATCTCCGGCATCGCTTTCCGCCCTGTGCACGGACACAATGGAGAGGTGATTCGGATAGTCCTCTGCTACGGTGAGAGGCACATAGGCATCCGCCTGGATCAAATTCTGGAAATCACGCACCATCTGCTGTTGCTCGAATCTTTTCTCGCGCATGGTGACAACCGTTTCCATGCCGGTCAACAGACCGATCGAGAGCAGGGAAATCAAGATCAGATTGATGAGTTGTCTGCTATGACTTCGCATAGTCTCTCCTTCCGATTCCGCTGGGCCTGGGATAGGTGATTCGTTCAATCAACGGCGAACATGCATTAAAAAACAAAATCGACTCGAACAGACCGGACGGAGCGCCTGTCCACAACACCAGGGCGGATCCCAGAAGACCAGCCCCCGCTCCGAAAAGAAAGCGGCCCGTTCGGGTGGCAGGCATTGTAACCGTGTCCGACAACAGGAAAAACCCGACCAGCAGCACCCCGCCATCCGCCAGTAAAGAGACGGGAGAACCCATAAAGAGATGCTCCCCTCCGAATACCCAGATCATCCCGGAAGATGCGGCAAGAAACGCCATCGGTGCTGTTAATGTGATGATCCCGCGCAGATACAGGTATGCCGCACCCGTAAGGACAAGGAGTGCCGGGACCGAACCGATGGGTGATGCCGGATCCGCTGATCCACGCAAAAACAAATCAAACCATTCGATCGGACCGGAAGCAGTGGCAGAGGGAAGTTGCCAAAGCAACATAATCAAAAACCTGCCGGCGAGCGCAGGGTTGAGCAGATTTTTTCCCAACCCGCCGAATAAGGCCTTGACAACCCACATTGCAAACAAGGCACCGGCCGCCACTGCAGGCAGTGGTGTCCCCGCTGGAAGTGTCAGTGCCATGAGAACGCCGGTCACAGCAGCGCTTCCGTCGGCAATCGAAAGTGGTTTTCGGGACGCTAGGCAGGCCAGCGATTCACCCGCCATGCAGACTGCAACCGATATGGACAACAGAGCGGCTGCCCGCCATCCCCGCAGCCATACGGCTCCTGCTGCGACCGGAATCAAGGCGATCAATACATCCCTGAACATTCCAGCGGTGGTCCAGTCCCTGGTGATGTGCGGAAAACGTGCCGGTTGAACGGCGGGGCCGGCACCCGCGTTCCGGCTCATCGAATCCCTCCGGCTGCCGCGTGAATCCGGGGCGAAAGCCTGCGTTTGGCAGGGCAGACGTAAGAACAGGCGCCACACCCGGTGCAGATTTCAGGATGTAACTGCTGGAGATGTTCCGCATCGTCATGCAGAAGCGCGTCGTCTATACGATAGGGGAGCAGCCGTTCCGGGCAGGCCCGGACACATGCCCCGCATCGGATGCATGGTGTTTCGGGCTGGACGGGCGACGGCAGGGCGAGTACAGCGGCAGTGGATGCCATGACCGGCATCTCGGCATCTACTGCCTCACAGCCGGTCATCGGACCTCCCGCGACCACCCGATCGGACAAATCCAGCATTCCGCCGCAGTGTGCGATCAACTCTCCGACAGGGGTTCCGATGGGAGCCCATACGTTGGCGGGCTCCGCAACACGCCCCCCCACGGTCACAACCCGTCGAAGAATCGGCATACCGGCTTTGGCGGCATCGTGCAGAGCAAATGCGGTCGAGGCAGACACCACCAGGGCCCCCACATCGCCGGCGGTGCCACCCGCGGGGATTTCCGTGCCGAGCGCAGCGCGTACCAGTGTCCGCTCTCCCCCCAGCGGGTAAATGCTTTTGAGAATTGAAATCCGCACTTCGGTTCCTTCCACTGCAATGCGAAGTGCCTGTATGGAGGCGGGGCGGTCGTCCGGCAGGCATAAAACCGGAATTGCCCGTCCGGCCGCGCGGGCCAGCAGCCGGGCGGCAGAGACAGCCTGAATGGCATTTTCACGCAGTTGCGCGTGTACACAGGTTACATAGGGTTCCGATTCGCAGGCGTCAATCAAGACATAGTCGATTGGCCTCTTATGCTGCGAAGGATCAAAATCCGGGTGCAGGGAACGCGGGTAACCGTTCATGCGCACAGCCCCGCAATCCCGCATCAGGTTGCGGATCTCGGCGGAATCCATGCTTTGTGCGACATCTACCCCGCCGAGCCTGAAACGGCGCGGCAAGCCGGATGCGGGACGGCTTCGACGGTTGTTCTCGATTGTGACACACACCAGTTTCCCCTCAGGAGTCATCTGTTGGCCTATGGCCGCAATGCGCCCGGACACGCTGGCATACACACCCACGGCATGCGGATGCAGCGGTTCCGCGAGCAACGAACCAAGATAGACCTCGTCTCCCGCAGATACGGTGAGACGGGTATGGTCCGGATCCGGCAAGGCGACATGAACGACGCGGGGGACATAAGCGGAGATCCCCCGCAACTCGACACTTTTCCGCCTGTCGAGACTTTCCGTCAGCCGGATGCCGTATGACAGGATTCGCAGTGACATCGCCACCTCCCTAAGGCTGCCCCTCCACAAACCGTATATCGGTCAGCAGAGGTGCGATGCCGGGCGTCGACACCGCCCGGCCCTCCGGATAAATCCAGATCGCGTCCGTGTCAGGAATGGAGTCCACCAAAGCCCGACCATCTTCATATGAGAGGAGGAACAGGGTGGAGGACAGAAGGTCGGCCATCGCACAATCTTCGGTAAAAACAGAAACTCCGCGAAACCGGGTTGCCGGCATCAGGGTGTCCGGATCGATCAAATGATGATACGAGACGCCGTTCACGAAGTAATAATTCTGATAATCTCCGCTGTTTCCGACCGCCCTGTCTTTGAGATGCGCGACTGCTAAATAATCCGGCTGGTCCTCAGCGATCTCTCCAGGCCCGGGCAACAAGGCGGAAGGGTTCTGTATGCCGACTGTCCAGGTTTCCTTGCCGTCCTGAAAAGGCCTTCCGTGCAGTACGATGCTGCTGGATCCGTTGCTGATCAGAAAACTGTTCCACCCTGCGGCCGCTAGCTCGTCCCGGACGATCCGGGTGGCAAACCCTTTGGCGACCGCCCCCACATCCAGACGCACGGCAGGATCCGAAATCCGCACCGTCCCTGCCTCCGGATTGATTTCAAGCTTGTCCAGACCACTGTGCTTTTTTGCTTCCCGCAGGACTGCCATATCGGGTAAGGCAGCACGGTCCGGATCGTTTCGCCCGGCTTCTCTCGCATCGGACCACAGCGCAAGGAGAACGCCCAGAGAAATGTCGACTTTGTTACCCATCCTGGCCGTTTCATCCTTACAAAAAGTCAAAAGGTCCAGAATCTCGGCAGAAACAGGTAACGCTGCGCTCCCTGCGGCAGCATTGACATCGTACAGATTGGTGAACCCTGCGTGATGTTCATAAATATCGTACATGGCATGCAACTCTTCGAAACGCGTCTCAGCCGTTTCAACCAGTCGTTCGAAATCTTCCGGTGACTCACAGTAGGCGATGATGGAGATCACAGTGTTGAACAAGCCGACGATATCACGCGTATGTCGCGAGTAACCCGCATAGGTGCCGGAACCGGTCGGCACACTTACTCCACATCCGGAGATTGCGGACAACAGGAGTGACAGCGCGACAACGCACAACAGGAAACGGACCCTGTGGCGGGTTGGCAGCAGAGGGCTCCATGTGTTGATACCGGATAGAACGGTCATGATGTCACCTTAATAAAAAATTCGACGATTGCGGTCCAGTCTTTTTCATTTTGGGCATGCCCGCCATCGCGGTAATAGACGGCATTGCGTTCGGATGCCCCAAGCAGGTCGAAAACAGGTTGCGCCGCCCGGCTGGTGATACCGGTGCCAACCGGGTTGGACCAGTAATCCTGGTTCCCCTCGGTGGTAATCAGTGCCCGGGGGGCGATCAGTGCCTTGAGCGTATGCAGATCGAACGGCAGGCGGTCTTCGCGTTCCGCAAAGGTCGCCAGCCGGTCTGCAAACCAATAAGGAAAGGCACGCGTGATATTCCCGACTGTTTCGACTTTTGGATTCATCTCCGCGGCATGCCGGTAGCATCCGGCTCCGCCGCAACCCGAGCCGCTGGAGGTGACCACATCGATTCTTTCATCCATAATGCCGGCACAGGTGGTCGCTTTTCCGCCTCTGGAATGTCCCATAATGCAGATGCGGGGAGGTGCAGCGGCCGGATTCCGGGTGTGCAGCCAGGTGTTGACAGCCATATGTCCCCAGGCCCAGGCTCCGAGCACCTTCATGCCAAGTGCAGGAAAATAAGGAAAGATGCCGGTGTCAATGCCCGGACCGTCCGGTGCAAGCCCGGTGCGGTCGAACGTGATCAGTTCGATCCCTTCGGAGACCAGACGATCTTCGATCGGGCATGGCTCCAGTGGATTTCCGCTGTTTTTTACGATCACACGCCCTCCGGCAGGACGCGAAGGCAGGATTCGCCGAGCCCGAAACGAAAAGTCCTGTCCGCTTCCGCCGATGTCCCGGACGATGATGTCCAGCAACATATACGTCCGCGAACCGTCTCGCGAGGTTTCGGTCGAAACGGTTAGTACATCCACGCGTGTCGGAGCGGGCGGGACGGTTCCAAACATGTAAAACGCAGCCATCGCTTTGTAATACTCACGCAAAGACAGCCACTGTCCGGCCGTTTCCACGCGCTTGCCGTCAGGTGTCAGGAGCAAATCTGGCAGATCCGGTATCGATGGCAAAGCCTCTGCCTCTCTGAATGGATAAAGGGTAGAATCGACCATGGGTGCCTCCAGATGTCCGGGCTGGATTTTCCGAAGGGAAGCCGGACACAGATGCCGTTTTATTCGATAAATACGGCGGAATACCAGTTTTGGGGATCGTCGGGGGACTTGAGTGTCTGGATCGGAAGTCCAAAGGTTCGCACGGTACGGAACACGTCGATGCCGACACTGTGGAACGCGGGGCGAGCCAGTTTAGGAAACCTGCATGGCTCCCCCGTCGCGCAGCCTGCACACGGTTCGCACAGACCGCAATCGGACAGGGAAAAAGCAAAATGGTATCCGTCCAGAAACGCTTCACGTTCTATGGCCAGCGAGACCCGCTGCGAGGTCTTTTTATCCGGTGCGTGGACGATGATGCCCCACTGATATCGCGAAAGCATATCGTGATATTGCCAGGGGGTCGGAGAACCCGGCCGGGAAGGACAAGTCGGCCCTTTCCCCCAGTCGGCACACCCGAACATGCATTTTAACAGGGTGCGGGGGTCGAAAACGATGTCTGCAAGATCAAAACCCACTGCATCTGCTGCTCCATACCGGAGTGCGGACTCCACATATCGAGCACGGTCTTCCATCAAAGCAATCCGCTCCCTTCAAATCCTTCCCCGAGCACTTCGCGTGCTTCGGTGACAGTGACAAACGCGTTGGCGTCTTCTT
This sequence comes from uncultured Oscillospiraceae bacterium, assembly GCA_964492455.1. Taxonomy (GTDB): domain Bacteria; phylum Bacillota; class Clostridia; order Saccharofermentanales; family UBA5734; genus JAAYKS01. The sequence continues at coordinate 19,836 of CAZBKR010000004.1, read as the reverse complement.
CGTGAACAATCTGTTTGACCCGTTGAATTTCACCTCTCGATACGACACAGAACAACACGCGCTTGGTATTTCCCGTATACATCCCGCGCCCGTCCAGACCGGTCACTCCCCGCCGGACCTCGTCGAGTATGCGCCGCGCGATCGATTCGCTCCTTTCCGAAACAATGAACACGGAGCGTCTGTAATCAAATCCTTCGAGGATGAAGTCAATCGCCTTGGATGTCAAATACATGGCGATTGCCGAATACATCGCCAGTATGAATCCGGTGCGTTCCACATCCATATAGGCGACAGCCGACGAAAATACAACGACTGCGTCAAGGATCCAGAGCAGCTGGCCGATACTCAATACTTTTGTGTACTTGCGGACCAGTACCGCAACCACATCAGAGCCGCCCTGCGTGAATCCCTTGCGCATGACGATTCCGATTCCGACTCCGTACAGCACACCGCCGACAACACTGAACAACAGGGGTTCGGGCGCTGCACCGGATGGATCCGCCAGAAACCGCGCATACAAATCCGCGCAAAGCGGGGCGGTCAGGTCGATTGCAATGGAATAGAGCAACGTGCCGATCAGACTGCGGATGACAAACGACCTGTGGATCAGCAGTATGCCGAGAATGAACAGCGGAATATTGAGAAGAAGGACCAGCATACCGAACGGAATGCGGATCATATCGCCAAAAAGCTGGAAAAGGATGGAAGCTATACCTGATACACCACCCATGGTCAGCCGGATCGGCACATAAAAAAGGTTGACTGCTAATCCGCATACAACCGAGCCGATCACCAGCATCGCGGCTGGGACCAGCGCTTTTTTCGCGCTATCTGCCAATCGCCGCGTCCTCGGCACCATGTGGCCCTCCCGATATCGATGGGAACCGTTCTGTTGTAGATTACCCATCCTCCCAGTAAAAGTCAATTTGATAGGTATTGCACCCGGTATGGTGTTGCGTTGCTGCGCCAGGTGCGTGACAATACCGGATATGAATAAAGGTTTCACAGACCCGGTCACAGGCTGTGGATACCAAAACAGTTTCAAAGGAGAGACGCTATGAGCAGCTACAAGAACGTTCTGATCACCGGTGGTGCCGGTAACCTCGGCCGGCATGTCTTCGAAGAACTCAAAGCAGACTACAATGTCGCATTGTTCGACCAGGTCGCACCCGGAGAAGCACCGTTCCCCTGGGATCCCAAAGGGGAAGCCATGGTCATCAAAGGCCCCCTCACCGATCTCGGATCCTGTATGCGGGCGATTTCGCTTGCCGAAGCGGATGTCATCGTCCACCTTGGTGCACTGCCCGGCCCGTCCGATATGCAGCCGCACCAGAAACGGCCACAGCGGGCTCCCGAGGAGACGACCATGATGTCCAACGTCATGGGCACCTATTTCCTGATGGACGCCGCCCGCCGCCTGGGCGTGAAAAAGGTCATCTTTGCCTCCACCTACTATGTGCTTGGATTGGGCAACCGCATTTCCGGCACCCCGTTCAAAGTCGAGTATCTCCCGATCGATGAAAAACACCCGAATCTCCCTGAAGACACCTATAGCCTCTCCAAACTGGTCGATGAAGAAATTCTGGCCGCCTACAGCCGTGCGTATGGTATCCGTGTTATCTGTTTCCGGCTGATGGGCGTTTCGTATCCGTATCGTCCGCATCCGACAGACGTCGCGATCCCGACAGAAAAGCAGGACTGGGTCGGCGGGCCTCAGGTTTCCACGATGCAGTACTCCGATGCTCGCGACATCGCCTATGCTGCACGGCTCGCCATCGAAAAGGAACTGGAGAACAAGTTTGAAGTCATGTACCACGAAACCGACAATATCTTCCGCGGTAACACTGCCGACGTGATCCGGCTCAAGTACCCCGATCTCGCGGATATGGCGGATAATGTCAAAGGAGAAGAGGGCATCATCTCGACCAGAAAGATGCGCACACTGCTTGGTTATGAACCAAAGCACTCCTGGAAAAAGGAGCAGTGACCATCGGGATTCTACCGAACATTACATCACATGAAGACGGGTGCCCCTCTGGTTGGGAGGGCACCCGTCTTTTGTGAAGCGAATATACAATCAAGCCTTCCCTTGCTTCCGTCTCCGGCATGGTACCGGCGGACAGGGGAAGCGAAGGACACGGCTACGGTCATTTATGTGTCTCAAACCACTCCGGACTCTTCAAAATGCCTGCCGGTTTGAAGTGATACTCATAAGTCCAGGCATCCCCGACGGTTCTCCAGGCATTGGGGCCGAACCATTCCATGGTGTCATCCGCGTTGTGCAACTGAGCGAAGGTATTGTAGCGGGTTCCATATAAGCGAAGGTCTATGCGGTGTCTGCCCGGCCGTAAATCCTGCAACGGAAGTGCATAAGGTGAATAGACGATGTGACCGGCCGGCTTGCCGTCGAGGGTTACATCCACCAGTGCACCGCGATACCGTGGAACCCGCAGTACGGCTGTCTTTCCGCGCGTGCGGACTTCCAGATGGTATGTCAGATTCCCGCCGTAAAACGGCAACCCCTGAGGCCCGAAGTCACCAAACGAGAGCCGGCGCACCGGCTTCCCGAGCGTGATGTCGCAACCCCGTACCTTGACCCCAAAATCTCCTAGCAGATAACAAGCCTCCAGATTGGTTTTGCGCCCAAACGGCAATCGGATGACCAGTATGTGATTGCCTTTCGTCAACGTCGGCAGCGGAACGGTTCCGATCGATTCGTCCACATAGTACCCGTCGGGTGCTTTGCGTACTTTTTTCCCATCCAGCCGGACGCGGGCCTTGTCCGCCTCTTCGAGCCCGAGCTTCACGCCTCGAAGTTCTACCCTGCACCGGAAGCGGAAACGCAGCTGTACAGTGTGCGATGGTGTTTCGGGTTTCATCGTCCAGGGTTGCGCGACGGATTCTTCGCGCGTAGGCCAGCCGAGTCGTTGGCGGAGCCGATTGTCCGCGCGCAGCACTTCTTCCCGCGACTCCCAGTCACCCCCGTCCAGTGACACCTCGGGTAAATCCAGTAACGCGACGTTGGGTTCTTCCAGCGTCACATCCACTTTTCTGCCGAACGGGATCCGGTTTTCACCATCCAGATATACGTTTCCAGTGCGGCGCGGAACAAGGTAAGGCAAATGGATCGGTTCAACACGAGTGATTGCAGCATCCGTACCGGAGGCAGGCTCCAGCCGTAACAGCAGTGCGTCGTGTTCATACCAGACGGTCTCCAGAAGAGTCCATCCACCGTCGGTATTCGCAGGTATCCGGGAGACGGTTCCCTCCTGCGTGTCCCATTTTTCCACCTGCATGTGTCCCTTGAGCCGGATCCGGAGAATACGGGGATGCACGATATCCGGTTGCTCAGGATCTTTTCCGTGGGCCAGAAACAACCAACGTGTGCCGTCTTCTTCCTGACGCATGCGGTAGAGCAGGTCTTCAGCACGAGTCCCGTCGTTGTCCCGCACATCAATGTCGCGACAGGGCTCCAGTGCCTCGAGCAGGGCGAGACGCTGGCAGGGCAGCCGCTTCGAACGGCTCCAGAGTGCCTGGCCCCGATCGCTTGGACGGGCGTCACACAGGGTAGGAGCTTCCCCCAGAAACAACAGCCGTCCCCCCTGGGCGGCAAAAGCCTCCAGCCGTTCCAGTGTCGTGGACCGCAGCGTCTCCACCGGAGGAACCACAACAGTGTCATATGCCATTTTCCCGACCTGCAGAGGGCTGCCGCCTGCAGGACATTGCCCGGGCAGCAGAGATTCGGACAGAAAATCAAAATCGATCTGTCCGAACAAAAGCCACTCCGTTAACGCGAGAAAATCCCGATCCATTTGTTCACGGGCTAGACGGGTGCACTCGTTTGAGCCGAAGTGCAACCAGTAACTTTCTACGGGGTGTACGACGGCGACGCGGACCAACGGGCGACCGCGGGTCATGGCGACGTTGACTCGTGCGAAATGATCCTCTATATAAGGGTACTGGAGATACCAGGGAGACTGGTGCCCGATGGCAGCCGGATAGTCCCGCTTGGCTTCACCGGTCATGGAAATCCAGGTCAAGTGCGGGACACGGACCGTCACTCCGAGGGCGGCCTGCCAGTCTCCCTGGAGTTTGTGCCCGCGGAAGTCGTAATCCCAGTTGGTCACTCCGTAGAGTTCGGACATCACACCGGGATTGCCGTGCTGGTTGGCCGCGGACTGGGCTTGTTTCGCAGTCGTATACTCGTGCCGGTTGCACAGCATGTCGATGCCGGGCAGATCAAATCCGCGGAGAGAACGCATGGCTTCGCCGAGTGCCTTGGTCTGGCTCTCCAGCGTGGGCTCTTCCATCATGTGGCCGGAAAGCATGATCCCGTGGGACCGGCACCACTCTCCCACCTGGTCCGCGAACGATTGCGCAAACCGTTCCGCAATGTGGTCGTGATAATGGTAGCGCACAGTCGACACCCGTCCACCCGGGAGTTCCCAGAACAATTCAGGCAAACACCCCAGCAGATTTTCAGCATATGCTTCTGAAAATGTGTCCGGCAGATCATCGGTCCAGGGAAGGATGACATCTGCCGCACCGTCAGCGAATGCCAGCACGGTCTTGTGTGTAAATTGCGGTTCGTCGGTGAAAATGGCCGGAATCACGCCCCCGAAATCCGGACCGACGGCCTGGAGATACCGTTCGTGCGTGACGTCCAGAAAACGGCGGATCGCTGCGGGGTTGAGTGTGTCGACATAGGTTTGATTGTTGAACCAGGGATTTTCCGCCGCGGTTTCCAGATACGCGTAACAAACAAAGCCTTCCGGGATGTCGTTCTCATCGAGCCTGCGATAGGAGGCCAGATCTCCTGCGGTATCCAGCCGGACATCATATCGCGCGAGCAGCCTGCCGTTGCCGGTCCGTACCGGCATGGCGGAAGACCCTTTGGTCGCGGTCACAATCCGGTCGCTCGCGTCATAAGGCTTGCGGGTAAACAGCAGGTGGCGGGCACGGAAGGCGGGATCCCTGGTCACCAGACCCCCTGCGGCACCGGAGGGCCAGCGATCTTCGTCGTACAACCAGGCGAGCATCTCCTCTTGTTTGGCTTTTTCCACGCAGAATCGGATCAATCGAAAAAAAGAATCAGTCAGATAGGGGGTCGACATGCCGGTTCGCACGTGGATGTGGAAACCGCCGAATCCCATTTTTTTCAACATGTCGATCCCGCGGGCGAGCACATCTTCTGAGAGTTCACAGTTCCAGGCCCAAAAGGGGGTGCCACGATACGCGGCACCTGGGTGGGCGAAGGTTTCCGGCGACAGCGGTCCGTTGGTATCTGGATACAACATAGGACAAGGCCCTCCTTTGGAGCGGTTGCATGTCACATGTATTATATCGTTGATCTATGCACAAGGAGGGAAAAAGACCGCGCATTTTCCATCCTGTTCAACCGTTTATGCCGGGGTGCCAATCCGGCATTCCTTCCCATGTCTCAAAGATCATCGCGTCGAACCATTGGTCCGCTGTCGCGCACTCTTCCTCGTTCCGCACGGTCCAGGCGACCGTCAAGGCACCCAGACGCCGGCAAAGACGGAAAGCGGGGTGGTCCGCTTCGTTGACCCGGTAAGCGATGAAGTGAGGACGCGCCAGAACATTGGTCAGGAGATTTCTAAGCAAAAACCAGCCGAACCGCTTACCGGGATCGGTCTTGTCTCCCCTGCAGGCAAGCTGCCCCCGGAGCATGGCCGGACGATGTTTCCGAAACCAGCCGACGATAACCGGATCAAACGATTCCACGCAATAGGATCCCGTATAGGAGTCCAGTGCTTTCGCAACCGCCTCGCACAACGCCGGACGGAGGGGAGAAGACTTGATTTCCACGATGAGGGGAACCTGGCCGTGTACCATTGAAAGCAGATCCGAAAACAACGGGATGCGTTCGCGGGTACCCGCCAGACGCAGGGCACGGATTTCATCGCTGCACATTGCCCAGATTTTGCCTTCCACACCGCACATCCGCAAAGGCGAATCGTCGTGAAACACCACGAGCTGCTGATCCGCGGTCATGGCCACATCCAGCTCGAATCCAAAACCCGCACGTATAGCGGCATCAAACGCGGTCAATGAATTTTCAGGGATGCTCTGGTCGCGGGAAAACAGTCCCCGATGCGCATATTTCCAACGTGGTAACCATGAATAACCTGCGGGCGTACGTGCCGGCCACAGCAGATAAAGGTATAACGCAGCTGCCGCTGCAACCATTCCGGACACCAACAGTACGATTTTGATCGAATCGGTCATGAATATTGCTTCCTTTACTAAACTATAATTAGTACATTTTATACCCGAAACCGCACATTTTTGTCACAAAACGTGGGAAAAGTCACTTTTCTCTCTCTTACTATGGAGTATACTGGAACATGGTTGGAAATACCGAACAATCAAGAAAGAGGTGTGAAAATGGACGTTCTCAAGACCATGCGAGTCGGTGCTGTCGCTTCTTTTGCGGGAGTCCCCAAGGATCTGCCCCGGGAGAAAATGCCGGAGTTTCTGATCGATACGGCGATCGAGTATGATCTCGACGTGGCCCAGATCATGGTGCCGGCCAACATGCCGGACGCGTATTACGACAATCTCAGGGGGAAATGTGAAGAACACGACATCGAGCTGGACGTAGGTGCGACGATGTCCCTGTTTGAGCTGACCGGCGACAACGCCGCCAAAGCCCGGCAGGACCTGATCGACATGGTTCATGTCATGAAAAAGCTCAACGCGACGATCATGCGCAGAGGATACGGCAGGCTGTCTTACGAGACCTCCCGTTTTAACCTGGCCTGGCCGTATGAGCAGCACATGCAGTTCCTGGTGGACAACCTCAAAGAAGCGGAGAAGATCCTCGCGCCGGAGGGCATCTATCTGGCGATTGAGAACCATTGCGACTTCAAGGGTACCGAGCATGCCGAGATCTTCAAAGCAGTCGGCTCCCCGTATATCGGCTGCGCGCTGGATACCGCCAATGGCTTCACGGTGTTCTGCGACCCGATCGACGAAGTGCGCGCGCTCGCTCCCTACACCATCACGACCCACATCAAAGACATGGTGGTACGCCGCGACAAAGGCTGGCGTACTCCGTTCTATGCAAGCGGCTGCGCACTCGGGGACGGTAACGCCGAAGCGGAAAAGGCGGTTCGGATTATCGCGGAGAACTCGCCGCATGCCAAAGGGCTGCACCTGATCGTCGAAAACGGCTGGGTGGAGTATGAGGAAGGCATCACCGACGTACAGAAGGCGCAGATCAGCAAGGAAATCTATCTGAAGGGGATTGAGTTCCTCAAAAAGATGACCGGAAAGATCTGATCGTCTGCGGCAGCATCGTCAGAGGAGACACTGCATGAACGAGAAATATCAGAATGTCCTGATCACCGGCGGTGCCGGACGTTTGGGACGATACCTCTACACCGAATTCAAAGAGCAGGGATATCAGGTATCGCTCTTCGATCAGAAAGCACCGTCTGAACAGCCGTTCCCGTGGGACATGCCGCGCGGCACCATGTTTATCCGAGGAGATTTGACTAACCTCGGAGACATGATGCGTGCGATCACCCTTTCACGGGCGACCCTGGTGGTGCATGTCGCGGCGATCACCCACAGCACCGACATGCAGCCCGGCAGGGGATTCCCGCAGATGCTGCCGGAAGACACCACGATGCGTGTCAATGTCATGGGCACCTACGTGGTCCTCGACGCCTGCCGGCGGCTCGGCGTCAAAAAGGTGGTGTTTGCCTCATCGTATTACGCGATCGGAGTCGGTGGCATGATCAATCGCGCGAAACCGTTCGAGGTGAAATATCTCCCGATCGACGAAGAACACCCCTTGTTCAACCAGGACACATACGGGCTGTCTAAACAGTTGGGCGAGATCATGCTCGAGGCATACAGCCGCGCGTACGGGATCAAATGTGTCGCATTCCGGCTGATGGGTGTTTCCTATCCGGGCATCCGCCCCATCGGAACAGACGAAAAACTGCCCGATTCTCCGCGCGATTGGAAAGGCGGACCGATTGGTACAACCTTCCAGTATTCCGATTGCCGCGACATCGCCTACGCAATGCGGCTGGCAGCCGATCAGGATCTGGAGAACGATTACGAGTGTTTCTTCCACTCCAGTGACACGACATTCCGCGGTCCGACGGCACCTGCGATCAAATTGCTGTATCCGGATCTCGCCCATTTGGCGGACGGGATCGAAGGTGAGGACGGCCTTTGCAGCACCAAAAAGCTCAAGGCGCTGCTTGGTTACGAGTCCCAGTTCAGCTGGAAAAAAGATCTGGCTGACACCGTGTGACAATCGGTGCGATCCGGCTATGCCGATCCAACACCTTCCGCAGTTGAATAACACCGTTGCCGTCTTTTTGGCGGCAACGGCGTTTTCATCCCCCACAGTTCCTTTGTTTGATTCTGGAAGCCCGCCCGTGTTATGCTCATACCGCATATTCACCCACAAAAGTGCACAAACGACAGGAGGCAATTATGAAAATCAGTGACCTGAAAATCGGCCATACAGCGATCACCTGGCCGGACTCCGAGGTGGAGACCGCCGTACAGACCATTTCCGAACTGGGATACCGCGGTGTCGAAGTGTTCGGCTGGACCCTTAAGACCCTCAAAGAGCAGAACCGCCTCAACATTTTCGAAAAACACGGCATTCCTCTGGTTTCCTCGTATTTTTCCCTCAACATCATCGATCCTGCGAAAAAGGACGAGACGATGGCCAAGCTGGTCAGCTGGCTCGAGATCCTGCGCGATATGGACTGCCACATTGCGGCAACCGGCGGTGACAGCATCGACCGCCGCGGCTACAACTATTTCGACCACAAGGACTACATCGTCAGCACCGTCAACGAGTATGCCAAGGTGATGGCGGATTATGGAGTCGCTCTGTGCTTCCATCAGCACACATCCACACCGGTGGAGTCGTTCAGTGAAACGGTCGACTTTATGAATTCTGTCAATACCGATTACGTGAAGTTCGGTCCGGACGTCGGCCAGCTCTACAAGGGCGGATCCGATCCGATGGTTATCCTTAAGGATATCGTCCACGATTTCATCGAGGTGATCAAACATGTTCACCTGAAGGATTACGACGGAGTACCGTTGAAGCATGACGAGAACGGCCGTGAAATCGACTCTTCCGGATTTGCCTGCTATACTCCGCTCGGACAGGGTGTCGTCGATCTGCCTGCAATCATTAAGTTCCTCGCGGATCACGACTATACCGGTATGGTCAACGTCGAACTGGACGGCGGTCCCGTGGTGCCGATTCCGCAGCGTGAAGCGCTCACGATCAGCAAAAACTATCTGCTTTCGGTTGGTTGCACTTTCGCGAAGTAAGGTTCTCCTCTCATCAAAAAGGGTCTGGCTTCTTCCGTATAGTACGGAACAGAGGTCAGACCCTTATTTTTTACCGGACAGGAGAGATGAGCTCAGTTGATCATCGCGCGCAGGTAATCCGGTTTTTCAACCCGAATCCGCCCGCGTGCCAAATGGACCGCACCGGCGTCGCGAAACTGCCCCAGAATCCGCGAGATCACTTCACGGGCGGACCCCAGTTCGGTGGCGATCCCCTCGTGCGTGGCATACACAGAACTCACCTTGCCCCGGCTCTGCTCCAGCAGCCATTGGGCAAGCCGGTGGTCGACGCGTGAAAACGCGACCTCTTCAATAACCTGTAGCGACTCCAGCAAACGGTCATACAGCGTGTTGATGATAAAGTCCTTCCACTCCGGCAAGTCTGCCATCAGACTCTGATAAACGGCAGTGGGGATCTGGAACATCCGGACATCCTCTTCAACCTCGACATTGACGGGGAAGATTTCACCGCGCAGATGGCAGGCCACCGAGATCAGACAGGTTTCCCCCGGTCCCGTGCGGTACAGCGAAATCTCCCTGCCGGTTGCGGATAGTTTGTAGACACGCAATACGCCGGACAGGACCAGAGGCATGAACATGCATTCATTGTTTTGGCGCATGAGGATTTCCCCCGCAGGACGTTCGGTGACACGCCCTCTCTGGAATACCACTTCGCGCACCGATTCGGGCAGACGGTCCAGAACAGGGAATAGTTCCAGCACTTCGCGGACGATCTCGTCATCCATAGACATAGTAGACACCTCGCGGTCATAAAGGATCAAACAGGTATGACGATCAGTATCGCCATGCCTTCCTATCATACCGGATTTTTGGATGTGTTTCCAAGGGAAGGGTTTATCCAGTACAATATGCCACAGAGTGAATCACATTCCTTGGCGGGGCAGGTGAATGGGACAAGCATCAGCAGATCAAGATAAGACCATATCGGTCATCCGGTCACGCTTCCGCATTTTCCGCTGGCTTCTGCTGGTGGTCTATAGTTTGCTGGCACTTTTTTTTGGAATGCTGCTCAATCTTCGACCCATCGGATGGATTGGCACGACCGCGGCACTCGCCCTGACCGTCTGGCTTTCCCGACGTCTGTCAACCAGGGGGTGTCTGCTCACAGGATTGATCTGGCTGGCTGGACTGGTTGCCATCTTGATTTTATTCGCGTTGACCGTACAGCTGTAGCGCAGACCAACTCCCCCCCCTGTCGCGGTCCGGCGATGCGGGTTTGACATTCGAGCCTTCCGGTGTTATATTATCTGAGCACGGCGGGAAACCGCCGGATCGATATCGCGGAGTAGAGCAGTTGGTAGCTTGTCGGGCTCATAACCCGGAGGTCGCAGGTTCGAGTCCTGCCTCCGCAACCACGACCCCCCGAGACTGATCCGTCGAGGGGGTCGATTTTTTTAGCACAGAAGTGTGCGCCGGCGCGGCAGGATGCCAGCGGCGGAACACAGCGGCAACCCCAGGTCAGACGACAGCCTGCCGACGGGTACGAGGGTTGAAGAAAGCAAACGCATATCGGATCTAACCGGTCCGGAAAATCCGGACATACCGCCGAAAGAGGTACATCATGGCTGACAAAACCATCACATGCAAAGACTGCGGAGCAACCTTTGTCTTTACTGACGAGGAGCAGGATTTCTTCCGTCAAAAGGGATACGAGAACGAGCCCCAGCGCTGCCCCGACTGCCGCGCCGCCCGTAAACAGGCTCGTAACAGCACACGTGGATCCGACCGGGAGATGTTCCCTGCCGTCTGCGCCGCTTGTGGCAAAGACACCATGGTCCCGTTCAAACCCAGCACGGACAAACCAGTGTATTGCAGCGATTGCTTCCGCGCCCGTCGCTAATTCAGCGCATAGACCGGAACCACTATGAAAAAGCCCTCGGGATTGCTCCCGGGGGTCTTTTTTGTTGACATGACAATTCACGGTGTCGGGTTGGCAGCAGATCGCTAATATCCTGCCGCTTCAAAGAAAGCGTCGATATTCGCAAGCGGTGCTTTGGGCGGGATGTCACACCCCGATGACAAGACAAAATTCGGCTGTTCACCGAGTGTGTCAACCAGAGACCGCACCGCATTCCGGATGGAATCAGGCGTTCCGTGTGTGAACTGGCTGGCAGGATCAATATTTCCCATGACAAGTCGATCCGCCGGGATCTTTGCGATCAGGTCGCTCAATCGGATCGCATTTCCAAAATGAAAAGCTTTTGCCCCCGTCTCGACAATCTCGTCGATCAACGGTACAGTATTCCCGCAGTTGTGATAAATCACGGGGAAGGTGTCACTTTGTATCTCCGATACAATGCGTGTGACATAAGGAGCGGAAAAACGTGCGTTCCAATCCGGCGACAACAAACCTGCCGCGGGCTCTGCCATAACGATGCCGTGAGCTCCCGCCTCCCGGAACGCGCGGATGTAGTCGAGCAGGAACGTGGTTGCCTTATCGAGTACAGCCTCCACCATCTCCGGTTCGTCCACCGCGTGGTACATCGTTTCCGTCATTCCCATCAGGCGGGCGGACAGCGAGAAAGGACCGATCACACCTGCGAACACCGGTCGGTCCTGTATCATACCGACCGCCTGGGCGATGGCTTTGACATATTCTCCGGTCCTGGCTGCGCCGACGGCAGGGATCTTGAGTTGCGCGACGTCCTCCTCCGAGTCCAGCAAGACACCCGTGATGCTGGGCACTTCGTCTGCGGAAAACACCGCGTGGGCGCCGAACGCTTCGGCCTCAACCGACAAATCCATCAGGCTGACCGAGGCGAGCGTCGGATACCGGTCGGCAATCGCCTTCATACAAAGCGCCTGTAAACCTCCGTCACGGACCAGGTCACCTACTGAGCATCCGATGAGCTGGATGCCCGGGAAGGATAAAATGGGGAAAGGCTTCTTGTCAGATGTACCGAACAAGGCTTCCACCCATTGCTTTATCTCCATTTCCGACACCTCCTGGCATTTTATCTCCCTTCCATGATACTTCCTGGTCATTTGAACTCTTAGCACATTCATACGGTTTTTTACACGATTCCAAGGTGTTTCGCGGTTGGCACACACCGCTGTTTGGGCTACAGTGAATGTATCCCAACCTGTTCCGTGACCTGTATGCGGGACCGGAATAAATTAATGAGGTGTATCATGGATCGAATCGTCTGCAATCCGGTCAATCTGCCCTACCGGTTTCGGGGCCCGTTTTCCAGTACCGCTGTCTGTCGCAGCATGGCGGATCCGTCGTTGGTGTTTTTCAAGGGCCGTTACTTCCTGTTTCCCTCCACCAGAGGATTTTACGTTTCAGACAATCTGGCGGATTGGGAATTTGTCGACGGTCGGGATCTTCCGATTGAATTTGGAGCACCGGACATCCGCGAAGTAGACGGCTGGCTGTATCAGTGTGCCTCAGGAACGAAGATCGGGACCATTTGGCGTACACGGGATCCGCTCTCCGGCGAGTGGGAAAAGGTATCGTCCCCCTTTGCGTTCTGGGATCCCGATTTCTTCGAGGACGATGACGGCCGTGTGTACTTTTACTGGGGGTGCTCCAATACCTCCCCGATCTGGGGGGTCGAAATGCACAAAGACACCATGACTCCGCTTGGGGAGCCGGTTGCGCTTTTCGAAGGCCGGCAGGACATCCATGGGTGGGAACGTCCCGGGACGGACAACGACAACCTTCGCGGCTTTACGTTCCCGGGTGAGACATCCGGCCCTCCGGTCCAGGACCCCAGGCCCTGGATTGAAGGGGCCTGGATGACCAAATATGACGGGAAGTACTATCTCCAGTATGCCGGCCCGGGCACTGAGTACAATGTCTATGCGGATGGGTACTATGTTTCGGAGCATCCGCTTGGCCCCTTCGAGTATGGTGTTGACAGCCCGTTTTCATCCAAACCCGGCGGATTTATCACCGGCGCCGGACACGGGAGTACTTTACAGGACCGTTTTGGGAACTGGTGGCATATTTCTTCCATGGTGGTAGCGGTTCACGAGTCGTTCGAACGCAGGGTGGGATTGTTTCCAGTTGGATTCGACCGGGATGGCGTCCTGTATTGCAACATGAACTATGCGGATTACCCGATGATACTTCCGCAACGCAAAATCGAAGACCCGTGGACGGAATGTTTCCCTGGGTGGATGCTGTTGTCTTATCGAAAGCCGGTCACCGCGTCCTCAACGTTTGCGGGATATCCTCCGGAGAACCTGACTGACGAAAGCATCCGCACCCGTTGGGCTGCCGGCACCCGCGAACAGGGCGAGCATGTCACAATCGATCTGGGCGAAGCAATGGACGTACGTGTTGTCCAGCTGAATTTTGCGGAACACAACCTCGGACCGCTGCAGACAGTGCCGGGCTACAGAGAACAAGACCTGCCCGCTGATAAGCGTGGTCAGCATCGATTGACCTGGCTGCTGGAAGGTTCGGAAGACGGAAGACGCTGGGAAGTGCTGGCCGACCGCCGCGGTTCGGAAACAGACCTCTCACATGACCTGGTCTGTTTTGAAGAGGGGAGACGGCTTCGATATGTCCGCGTGACCGGATACGAGATGCCTTTCCAAGGGTCCTTTGCGATGAGCGGACTGCGCGTGTTCGGTCATGCGGGGAAGACCGCCCCCGTCCCGGTGACCGGGGTTGCGGCAAAACGTCTGGACGGTATGACCATGCAGGTCTCATGGACTCCCTCGCAGGACTGCGACGGATACAATGTCCGCTGGGGCACCGCACCGGACAAGCTGTATCACAGCTGGCAACTGTACGGCAATGAATCGGACGGAATCACAATCGGACAACTGAACGACGGTACGGACTGCTATGTCGCGGTGGACACTTTCAATGGAAGCGGCATCACAGCGGGAGTGACGACACAAGTACAATGATGTTTGGAGCAGGAGGCGGAAATCATGGTAAAAATCGGAGTAGACACCTTTATCTGGGCAGAGGATTTTGACGAAAAGGATTTGTGGATTATACCAAAAGCCAAGGAACTCGGATTTTCCTATATTGATTTTGCGGTGGCGCACCCCGAACGGTTTCCGACCGAACAGGTTGCAGACCTTGTCCGGAAAGCTGAAATCGTGCCGATCACTACATCGACACTGGGTGCGGACACCAACTTGATTTCTCCGGATCCGGACATCCGTGCGAACGGGGTTCGCCATCTTAAAAAGATGGTAGACATCAATGTCGCGATCGGCGCACACATCCTGGGAGGTGTGATCTATGCCGGGTGGGGGTATATCACCCGTAAACCCCGCACGGAGCAGGAATGGTCCTGGTCTGTGGAGGCGATGCGTGAAGTGGCTTCTTACGCGCTGGAACGGGATCCAGAGATGATTGTGGCAGTCGAATGTGTCAACCGCTTCGAGACCCACTTTCTCAATGTGGCCGAAGATGCGGTGCGGTACTGTAAGGCGGTTGGACTGCCCAATATGAAAGTACATCTGGATTGTTTTCATATGAACATCGAAGAGAGCAGTTTCGCAGGTGCGATCCGCACTGCGGGAAAAGAATACCTCGGGTATATGCATGTGAATGAGAACAACCGCGGGATCCCCGGAACCGGAACCGTCCCGTGGAAAGAAGTCTTCTCCACTTTGAAGGAGATCGGTTTTACCGGTCCGATGGTGCTCGAATCATTTGACCCGAACTTTGAGGAGCTGGCTGGGAACTGCGCAATCTGGCGTAAACTGGCAGATTCCGGCGAGCAACTGGCCATTGAAGGCCTGGCCAATCTGCAGCGTCTGGCCGAAGGCATCTGGTGATGGCCTGAATCACATCTCTATCAACTGCAAACAACAGGAAAGCAACCACCATGTCCTTGCGGGCAGGGTGGTTGTTTCTGTGCGGACTGGAACCTTTAGGTTGTACGTATATGCAAGCCGAGCAGGAGAAAGTTGCGTGGACAAGAGAAAATCTATATATTGTGAAGGTGCTTTTGGGAAGCACGTGTTGCAGAACTCGATTCAACATCCTTCATAAAGGCAAAGGAGCCACACATGACCAGAGTGACAGGTACGACAGTACGGGGGCTGCTCGCTCCCATCATTCGCCAGGGGGACGATCTCGTCCGCATCACAGTGGATACTGTATTGCAGGCAGCTTCTGCAGAGCGGATCCAACTGAGAGATCGGGATGTCATCGGGATAACCGAGTCCCTGCTGGCCAGGGCGCAAGGCAACTACACGTCAGTTGAGGCGGTTGCGGAAGACGTGCGGCGAAAACTCCCCGGCGACTTTGTCGTGTTGTTTCCCATCCTGAGCCGCAACCGTTTCTCCGTGATTCTCAAAGGATTGGCCATGAGCGGGCGGAACATCACCGTCATGTTGAACTATCCAAGCGACGAAGTCGGCAATCACCTGATGGATGTCGATGAGATGGAAGCGCACGGAATCAATCCATACCAGGATGTTTTGACGGAAGATGCGTACAGAAACCATTTTGGACACCGTTTCGTGCACCCGTTTACCGGGATGGATTATATCGACCTCTATAAGAGCCTCGCTGTCAACGATAACATCCGGATCGTTCTGGCCAACGACTATCGCGCCGCCCTCCAATATGCCCCGGATGTGCTGGTCGCCAACATACACGACCGTGCGCGCCTGAAACGCAAACTGCTGGAAGCGGGTGCGCGCACTGCCATCGGTCTGGACGACCTGGTCAACGAACCGCGGGATGGCAGTGGATTCAACCCGGAGTACGGGCTTTTAGGTTCCAACCAGGCGGGGGAATCCCGGCTCAAACTGTTTCCTCGCGATTGCCAGGCGTTTGTCGACGCGGTGCAGCAGCAGCTGCGCAAGGCAACCGGCAAAATCATCGAGGTGATGGTATACGGAGACGGTGCTTTCAAAGATCCGCAGGGGAAAATATGGGAACTGGCGGATCCGCTGGTATCCCCCGGCTTTACATCGGGGTTGGCCGGTACCCCAAACGAGATCAAGATGAAATATGTCGTGGACAACGAACTCGAGGGGATGGGAGCTGTCGACACCGAGGAGGCTTTGCGTGAAAAGATTCGCGCAAAACAAGGGAGTCTGGTCGGACAGGCGGCATCGCTCGGGACTACTCCTCGTCAGATCACGGACTTGCTGGGGACATTGTGTGACCTGACGAGCGGCAGCGGGGACAAAGGGACGCCCATTATTCTCATCCAGGGGTATTTCGACAATTACGCATCCACCTGACAAACACAGTGCGCACCGGGAGATCCCCTGTGCGTGTTTTTCTCGTGGGAGCCGGTGCGGATCGAATCGACCACTTCACATTCAATATGGATGGGGCATTCGGCCAGCACTGGAGCCGTCAACAGAATCGGCGCTCTGCGCTTTTGGAGAATAGGATATAATGTCTCCCATGCCGCTCACCTCAATAGAGGAGTAGAGGCCTTAGCAAGTTCATGTGAGGAGCATCCTGACACCTGTGATCTGTCAAAATACAGCCCAGTTTCTGCGTGAGAACGGGCGAAAAATCGCGCGGATCTCCATCCCGGTCCTATTGGAACATTCGAGCATGACGCTGATGAACGTTGTCAGCACCGCGCTGGCAACCTCGCTCGGCAGCGTCGCGGTATCCGCCCTGGGGTTGGTACACACCGTCAACCTGGCCCTGCTGCTGGCAATCAACGCGCTTGCGGTCGGCGGCACCGTGGCGGTCGCGCGCGCTTTTGGCCGGCAGGACCGTGACGGCATCGGCAAAGCCGCGATCCAGTCGATCGTATCGATCACGCTGATCGGCCTGGTTGTGACCTTGCTGGTCTGGGTAACGCGAGTGCCTCTGATAAACTGGCTTTACGGCGAGGCGGATCCGGACGTCCTCGAAGCGACCCACGTGATGTACAGACTCTATGCGCTGAGTATCCCGCTCTGGGCTTACATTTCCATCGCCAGCGGCGTATTGCGCGGCGTCGGTGACACCAAAACGACCTTTTTCGTCTCGATTGCGACCAGCCTATCCAATCTGCTGTTTACCTATGTGTTCATCCGTGGGCTCCGATTGGATGGGGGATTCCTCGACATCAATTATGCGGGTGTCGGGTATCGCGGGCCCGCTCTCGGCATGCTGGTAGCCCGCGTGATCGGTGCGGTTGCCGTGACAATTCCCCTGCTCCGCAGTCAACGCAAAGAGGGGATGAACGCCATCCGGATGGGAGCGTTACGCCGGTTCCGTCCGGATCGGCACACGCTGTCCGAGATTTACCGGATCGCGGTGCCGGCCAGTGTGGAGCAGCTGATTTTCGAGATCGGCAAAATCATCACTTCCACCATCATCGTCGGACTCGGAACCGCCAGTCTGGCAGCCAACACCATCGCGTGGTCAGTGTTGGGCATGTTTAACCTCCCGGGGGCATCGGCGATGACTTCCACCACCACGTTGGCAGGGCAGGCGATCGGGGAAGGAGATCGAAGCAAAACCCGTTCGACTTTGCTGGTGATGACCGGGTTGATCATGGCGATTTATATCGTCCTTTCGATTTTGCTCCTGGCTTTTATGAAACCTTTAATCGGGCTGTACGGCGCGGCACCGGATGTTGTGCCCATCGTACGGACGCTCCTGCTCTCCCTGCTGGTTCCGATGACGCTGTTCTGGCCGGCCGGGTATATCGTCGCAGCCGGCCTTCGTGCCGCCGGAGATGTCAAGCACGTCATGCTGGTCGCAATCGTCAGTATGTGGACGATGCGTGTCGGCGGTGCCTACTTCCTCGTGAAAGTGGCGGACATGGGGATTCTGGGGCTTTGGATCAGCATGTATGCGGACTGGGTATTCCGGGTCGCATTTTTCGGGAAACGGATTGTTGGCGATCGCTGGTTTGCAAAGTCCGGCATTTGATGGTTCTCTCCGTCCGGTCTTCGTGTTCCAGCGCTGTTGCCGTTTGACAGAACGAACCTCGGGCAGGATGCTGGAGACGGTGCGAGGAGGTGATTTTTAGCGATGCCGCGTGTGGTTTTCCTGGTTGATATGAATGCCTTTTTCATCTCCTGTGAAATGTTGCGCCACCCGGAACTCCGGGGAAGTCCTGCCGCGGTGGCCGGAGACCCCCTGCAGCGAACAGGTATCATCCTGGCTGCCAACTACGAAGCACGCGCATTTGGCGTGAAAACCGCTATGCCGCTCTATCAGGCGCGCCAGCTTTGCCCCGGGCTTGCGACTGTCGCACCCGATCACCGTTTTTACGAAGAAAAATCCTGTGAGGTGATGGCGCTGCTGGCACGCTATTCCCCGGTCGTCGAACAAAACAGCATCGACGAGGCGTGGCTCGATATGACGGGAACCGACCGGTTGTTCGGTTCTCCCCGCCAGTGCGCGGAGCGCATCATGGCGGATATTCGAGAAAACCTTGGGTTGTGGTGCTCGATCGGGATCGCACCCAATAAATTCCTGGCAAAAATGGCCTCTGAAATGAAAAAACCTCTCGGCATCACGGAAATCGGGCCGAATGACATAGCAGTCAAACTTTGGCCGCTGCCGGTTCGCGCGATGTACGGGGTGGGCGGAAAGACGGCGGAAAGACTAAACAGTCTTGGAGTGGAAACCGTCGGAGATCTCGCGCGGTTGGAGCCGGCATTTTTACGCCGGCTGTTTGGAAGGGCGGGAGAGGAACTGCATGCGCATGCCAACGGACTAGACGACACCCCGGTTCAACCACATCTGCCGGACGAAATGAAACAGATTGGCCGCTCCGTCACACTTCCCCGGGATATAGACGATCTGGAACAGGCGAGAAGGGTGCTGCTCCGGTTGTCCGACGAAATCGGCCTGTCTGCCCGCCGTCATGGAAAAAAAGGAAGAACGGTGCAGATCACGCTCAAATACTCGGATTTTTCCGTGGTCACCCGGCAGGGGCCGGTGCCCGCAACCTGGACGACGCAGGCAATCTATGAAACCGCATGCGGATTGCTGGAAAACAACTGGGATCCCGCCAAGCCGGTCCGATTGATCGGTGTCGCGCTGGCAGGGCTGGACGGGGAGGAAAAGGAGGAGCCGGTTCAGCTCAGTCTCCTCGACGCGATGCCCGAAACGGACGTGATATCAGAACCGGGGAGGCGGTCCGATGCTGCCGGTGAAGAGAAAAATGCGCGGCTGGATGTCGCGATGGACCAGATCCGACGCCGTCTCGGAACCGGCGCGGTGGGGCGCGCTTCGCTGCTCCAGCGACCAAGCGACCGTCAAACGGGAGATGACGAACACAACGGGGAGGATCCAAAGGATGCGGAGAGGACGCAGGCGTGAGACGACTGGAGAGGGAAAGGATTCCGTTGATTTGCACGAATTCGGTTCTCTGGTACTACGATCTTGACATCCCTGCGATTCGGGGGGAAACTGTTTAGTAGTACAAGTATATCTGGCCATTTTTCACTGCCTCAAATTGCACAAGTGAAGGGAGAATCACTATGGATGTACGCAAGACTATGAAAGTCGGATCTGTCTCCACCTTCCCCGGCAATCCCTGGGATCTCAAACTGCCAATGGAC
>CAZBKR010000003.1:32493-34989 GCA_964492455.1 uncultured Oscillospiraceae bacterium | reverse complement strand
GCCTGCAACAGCAGATTGCAGGACACCGAGCCGGCATCGAGAACCCCTCTTGACCGCTCGCCCAGCCGGCTGGAACGCCCGAATTTTGCGACCAGATCACGGGTGGACAACATGCCCTGCTCCGCGGCTGTCTTGAGATCCGTCAGTGCTTCTGCAAACCCTTTGCCGTCATTGACGGCCGAACGAAATGCGTCCCGCGCGGGAGCGAGGACATCGATCAGGGTCTTGTCCCCGACCTGTGCCTCCACAATCTCCCACAACCCGTTGAGCGCAGCATCGAGCATATCCGCAAAAACGTCCGCAGTGACCATATTCACGCCGTCCAGACGGTCACCCATCTCCATGAACACCGTCCCGTAAATCGGCCCCATGGACCCTCCGATTTCGTTGAAAAGCACACTCCCGAGTTCGAACAGGCTTTCCCCCAGCGTGTAGGTACCTGCATCGAGTCGTTCTTTGCAGAGCGTGAATCCTTTGTTCATGTTCATGCCGTGGTCGCCGTCACCGATCTGACCGTCCAGATCGCTCAAGTAGACTTTGTTCTCCTGGATCGCGGCGATCATCCGATCGACAACCGGCTTTCCTTCGCTGTTCAGAAAACTCTCCATGTGCGTTCCTCCGGTCATCGCGAAACCTGTGTCAGACCCATGGACTCGCACGGCGCGTCCAGTAGCTCCTTCAGTTCTTCGTCCAGCTTCATGATCGTCAGGGTGGCACCCATCATTTCGAGGGAAGTGAAATAATTCCCCACATATGCCCGATACACCTTGATGCCCTGCGCGGACAGGATCTTTTCGATTTCGTCATACAGGATATACAGCTCCATGACCGGTGTGGCACCCAGCCCGGATAACAGTACGGCGGCCTCTTCCCCGGGCGTATACGGCAGATCGCCAAGCACGATGCGGGTCATGCGCGCGGCCATCGCTTCCGCCCCCTCCAGTGCCACGACCTCGACTCCCGGTTCCCCGTGATGTCCGATCCCCAGCTCCATGGTGCCGTCCGCAATCTCAAAGTTTGGATGCCCCACCGCAGGCAGCGTGCAGGGCGACAAGCCGATGCCAACACTGCGGGTGCGGTCCACGGCTTTCTGGGCAACCGCGATCACATCGTCGAGAGATCCGCCGGCGACGGCTCTGGCTCCGCCGCATTTCCACATGAAAATTTCCCCCGCGCCGCCACGGCGACGCGATGCCTGGTCGGGTGTCGCAGATGCCGCATCGTCGTTTGCGACGACAGTTTTGACTGTGATACCGTCGCGGGCAGCCATTTTGACCGCCATCTTGACGTTCATGTTGTCTCCGGAGTAGTTGCCATACAAACAGGCGACCCCTTTTCCCTGATCGACTGCCCGGAACGCATCGTAAAACGCTTTGGCTGTCGGAGAGGAGAACACTTCTCCCACCGCCGCAGCATCGTTGAGCCCGCTCCCCACATACCCGATGAAAGCAGGTTTGTGACCGGATCCGCCACCGGTGACAATCCCGACCTTGCCGGGAATCGCTTTCCGCGCCTTGACCACACGTGGATTGTCGATCGGTTCCACAATGTCCGCATGGACCTTGAAAAAACCCTGGAGCATTTCATCGACGACCCGGTCCGGATTGTTCAGAATACGTTGCATGATATGGCCTCCCGTCTTTTAATCCGCCGCTCGGGCGTTTTTGTCTTACTACCGGATACGCGCAACCCTGGAGGTCGAACCGCCATCCGACGCTGCTTTCGTCATGCCACCCGCTTCTTTGTTCTCGCGAATGGTCCTTTCTCCATTATACGGAATCCCCGGTTGTTTGCGTTCCGGAGTACCCTCAGCCGCAAAAAAAGGAGGCGCTTCGTTGCCGAACCCGCCTCCGGAATGCGATCGATGTATGGGGGGTGTTTAGATTACCGCCCCAGCTGCTCTGCAATGCGCAGCAGCTCATTGTACTTGGCGACCCGCTCACTGCGGGCGGGAGCACCGGTTTTGATGTAGCGCGCCCCTGTCGCCACGGCGAGGTGTGCGATCGTGGTGTCTTCGGTCTCTCCGGAACGATGGGAGACAATGGAGAGGAAGCCTGCGTCGGCTGCCATGCGCATCGCGTCCAGTGTCTCTGTCAACGTACCGATCTGGTTGAGTTTGATGAGAATTGCGTTGGCACTGTGCTCCCGGATCCCGCGCTCCAGACGTTTGGGATTGGTCACAAACAGGTCGTCACCGACCAGTCTGACTTTACCGCCGAGACGTTCGGTGAGCAGAGTCCAGCCTGCCCAATCGTCTTCCGACAGCCCGTCTTCGATCGACAGGATCGGGTAGCGTTCCACCAGCTGCGCGAGGTAATCCACCATCTCTTCGCTGGTCATGACCACGGTCCCGCCCTGCATACGGTAGCGGTCGTCCGAATAAAACTCGGACGCCGCGACATCCAGCGAAATTGCAATGTCCTTGCCGGGTTTGTAACCGGCGTCTTCGACGGCGGCCAGGATCTCGGCGAGCACGTCGTCCGGCGTACCCAAACG
>CAZBKR010000003.1:0-32483 GCA_964492455.1 uncultured Oscillospiraceae bacterium | reverse complement strand
AAATCCGCCCTCATCGCCGACTGAAGTGGTCAGACCTTTTCCGGCAAGGCGTGCTTTGAGGTGGTGATAGACTTCCGACCCCATCCGGATTGCGTCCGCGGTGGAACCTGCTCCGACAGGTACGACCATGAACTCCTGGAAATCCAGTCCGTTGTCGGCATGGCGACCGCCGTTTAGAATGTTGAACAAAGGAATGGGCAGGTCGAGCGCAGGTGATCCCGCAAGCTGGTTGATGTGCCGATACAACGGCAAATTGGCTTCGTTGGCCGCGGCACGCGCCGCTGCCAGGGATACCGCAAGCATTGCGTTGGCTCCCAGCCTGGTTTTGTTGGGGGTGCCGTCCAGTTCGATCATGCGATGGTCGAGTGCGGCTTGATCGGCCGGATCCGTGCCTGTAAGCGCGGGTCCGATTTCATTCTCGACATTGGACACCGCGGTCAGTGTTCCTTTGCCGAGATATCGGGCGGGGTCTTTGTCGCGGAGTTCGAGTGCTTCGTGGACACCGGTCGACGCACCGGAAGGCACGGCGGCGCGACCCAGAACACCCGAGTCGAGATACACATCTGCTTCGACGGTCGGAAATCCGCGGGAGTCCAGAATTTCACGGGCATGGATTTTTGCGATATGGCTCATGGTCAACCCTCCTGTCAGGAAAGCACATAGCGGTACATTGTTGTTTTCATCATACCTGAATGTGCTGTGGATGACCGTGATCCTGTCACACCCGATGTGTATAGACACTCACTTACCGTGGATCGGTGATCTCCCGGGCCGCTCATCGCATACCGGTGTACACTGCCTCTCCGATCCGACTAAACCAGTCCGGCGTGCCGTTCTGCTGAGAGTACGGTCTGTTTCATCAACATGGAGATCGTAACAGGCCCCACACCGCCCGGAACCGGTGTATATGCACAAGAGCGGGGCGCGGCGTTCACGAGATCGATGTCCCCGATGTTGCCGGGGTTGTATCCCGCGTCGATCAGGACAGCGCCTTCCTTGATCCAGTCCGCCTGGACAAACAGGGGTTTGCCGACGGCAGCTACGACGATGTCCGCCCGACGGACAATCCCGGGCAGATCCCGCGTACGGGAATGGCAGATCGTAACGGTCGCGTCCGCATTGAGCAGCAGCATTGCGACAGGTTTGCCCAAAATCGGGCTGCGCCCGATCACCACCGCCTCGCGTCCCGCGACCGGAATGTCAAACCGGTTGAGGATTTCCATGATGCCCATCGGTGTCGCACTCCCGAACGCCGGCAGTTTCATCGTCATCGCGCCGAAACTTTCCACATTGACCCCGTCCACATCTTTATCCCGGGCGATCGCGTTGAAACAGCGCTGCTCATCGACCTGAGGCGGTACCGGGTGTTGCAGCAGAATACCGCACACATCCGACGCGCGGTTCAATGAATCGATGGCCGCCAGTACATCCTCCGTGGTGGAGGTGCCGGGCAGAATCACCTTCCGGGAATTCATGCCGATCCGGGCGCAAGCGTTCCCTTTCATGCGTACATACGTGACAGAAGCGGGGTCCTCGCCCACTAGGATCGTGGCAAGGGTGGGCACCTCGCCGGTCTTTTCCAGGATCCTGGCCACACGCCGGGTGAGGTCGGCTTCGATCTCCCTGGCAAGCAGCCTTCCGTCCAGCAGAATCGGTGGTTCTCTCATTTGTCAGTCCTCCTGTTTTCATGACGGACGGCTGGATTCAATCCCGCCCACAGTACATCGACATACCGGCACCCAACGCCCCTTCGTCGGGACGAACCGTAAATCCGAAACGGGTATAGAAAGGTTCTTTGCCGGCAGCTGCCATAAGGTTCACAAACACGCGTTCCCCTGGTTGCGTATAACCATCGATAAAAGTCATGACCTTTTCCATCATACGGGTGCCGATGCCGGCACGCTGGCAGGTAGGCAGTACAATCACATCCGCGATATAGAGAATGTATCCCCCGTCCCCAAGTACCCGTGCCATTCCGACCGGATGACCGTCCTCGCGCGCGACTGTCATAAACAGCGCGTTGTGCAGGCTGTTCTGAGCCAGGCGGTTTGCAACCGGCTGCCAACCGACCGCGACGCGCAGATGGTTGTACTCCTCCACAGTCAGATGCTGCGAGAACTCGATGCCGGAAGTAAAACTCATGTTGCCGCCTCCTGAATCCGATTGTTTTACGATATCAAAAAGGGGACTCCATCTCAATGCTTCCGGCACCCAGATACGCCGCAAACCGGATGAGCGCGGACTCAATGGCACCGCGTACCTCCGTATCGACGATCACACCGGGTTCCCACCACCAGCGGCGCACCACCAGCGGCCGGCCTGTCCGGTGGGGTTCCGGCTCGAATCGTGCGACAAACCGGCTGCCCTGCATGACCGGAAGCACATAATGTCCGTATTTGCGTTTGGAAACCGGCGTGTAGACCTCCCAGGTATAGTCAAACCCAAAGAGCTCCGACACCATACGTCGATCCCAGATCAAATTATCCAGTGGGGCAAGTATCCGCACCTCTCTCGGTGTCCCTTCCCGGAGCGCCCGTTCGAGCACCGGCAGGTCCTGTGTCGCGACGTGATACGGTTTCTGTTCCGGCAACCCTTCAATCCGCACAGGTACCAGCTCGCCGCGGTTGATCAACTCGGTAAACGCAGCCGACCGCGCGGCGGAATGGTACCCATCGATCCCCAGCCAGCCGCTGCCGGGCCGGTCCCTGAGCATACCCACCCCCCGGATCCGCCGCAAGGTGTGCCACCGAAAATAAGAGGCATCGTCAGGGAAAGGGTCTTCGCAATCCCAAACGGAAGGCGGCAGCAATCGGGACGTCAACCCGTAAAAACGCCGCGTCCTCTCCCGATGGTGCAAAATGACCTCTCCGCCGTACCAGAGCGCTTCGAGTGCCGCTCTGGACAGACGGGTCGCGCCCCAGGGCCACCGGACTTTCTCGTCGTAGTCCAGATCCTCCGATGAGATCGGACCTTCCGTCTGCTCCAAATGCCGCCTCACATTGGGCAGCACGGCTTCTACAGCGGGTCTTGTTCCGAACTCCGCAAACAATCTGCGCCTTGTGCGCACAAGATGCGGCCAGTCTTCGACCGGAAATATCGCGAGCATCTTGTCGATGCCTTCGACCAGTTGCCGGGGAGTCGGGGTATACAGCACCTGTCCCAGCAACGCCGGCCGGTAGCCCGGTACGCGGCTTTGCAGCACGAGGTCGTGGTTGCGACCGACGACATCGAGCGGGTCGTACTGTATGCATCCCAGACGACGGACCGTATCCAGGATCTTGTCGCTGACCACTGACGAGTCCGAGACGGTCTTTGGATCGATGCTGATGGCACTGTCGCGAAAATGGAGACAGGCGAGAAAGTCGCCCGCCTGTTCCCTGGTGATGGAATGTTCGTGGTGTCCACCCATGTCCGTCTCCCGTTGTGTCCTCATCCGTTCTGCATGAACAAAAACAGCCGATGCCTTCATTGTACAGCAAAAAACAAATGTTCTTTCTGGTTTACATTCTTTCCCTGTATTCCCGAAAATTGTGCCATAATCAGGAAGACGGTAACCAGCCGGCCGGATACACAGGTTCCGGCCATCCCGTGCGGAGGACAGTGCTTTGGACCGAAACGAGCGAGCCGTGCGCGTTCTTTTTCTATTGCTGTTTCTGATCATTTCCGGCATCTGTATCGCAGTTCTGCTGTCGGACCGGAGCGACCGGTGGGTATACTTCAACCAGGGGATGACCACAGCGATCGCATTGATCGCTCCGTTCCTGTTTGAAATCGGTAAAAGACTCCATGTTCCCCCGGTCACCAAAACCGTGATGATGCTTTTTATCTTCATCGGGATGTTTTTAGGCAGCGTAAACGAATGGTATTACCGGTTCTGGTGGTGGGACGCGATGCTTCATTTTTTATCGGCTCCCGCCATCGGGATTGCAGCCTACTCCATTGTGCAAGCGGCGCGTAACCGTGCGCCGGAGAACCGGGGCCTATCTCACGGCGTCTCCTTACTGCTGATTTTCTGCTTTATCATGACCATCGGCACGATCTGGGAAATCGTGGAATATACACTGGATTCTGTGCTGGGTATGAATATGCAGCGCAATCTGGACGGCGGCGGATTGCTGGACACCATGACCGACATCCTGCTCAACACGCTCGGATCGATCGTGTTCACGTTGATCGCGCATTACGGGCTCAAGGGTCGTGTGCCGGTGCTGGAACGACTCGCGATCCGTCCTGTCAAACGGATCCGTCAGACCTCTACCGCTAAGTTTGAAGTAACCGGTGATGTCAGTGAGACAATCCGGTAATCAGCCGGCCAGTATGGCTTCACAAACAACAGGATCCACATGAACCGGGTATCTTGTCTTCCGGTTCGATCCAGAACCGGTTGTCCTGCTCCAGCAACCGGCGGGCAGCGTCCGGTCCCGCAGATCCGCGCGGATAGGTTGTGAGTTCGATCCCGGCCCGCATCGCCTGGATACTGTCGACCAGTGTCCACGCTGCTTCGATTTCATCCCAGCGCGTAAACAGGTTGAGGTCGCCGGCCCACGCGTCACGCAGCAGCCGTACATAAGCATCGGGAGATTGTCCCGGAAACCGGCAGGTCTGACAAAAATCCATATCAACCTGTGTGACGGTCGAAACCGTTCCCGGCTGCTTGATATTGAACTGCAGACTGACCCCCTCCTGCGGCTGGATCCGCAGCAACAGCACGTTGGGCTGTTCGAACGGATCTTTCCTGCCATATGGAACCGGTTTGAACACCACTGCGATATCCGCCGCGCTGCGGTCCAG
This sequence comes from uncultured Oscillospiraceae bacterium, assembly GCA_964492455.1. Classification (GTDB taxonomy): domain Bacteria; phylum Bacillota; class Clostridia; order Saccharofermentanales; family UBA5734; genus JAAYKS01. The sequence continues at coordinate 27,692 of CAZBKR010000003.1, read as the reverse complement.
CGCTTTGCCCGTCCGCAGGAAAAACGGAACCCCCCGCCACCGGGGATTATCCACCTCCAGGCGAAGCGCGGCAAAGGTCTCGGTTTCGGAGTCCGGTTTGACTCCCTTTTCGTCCCGATACCCCGGCCGGGGACCTGTAGCGCCATACTGACCCAGCAGGATGCCGGGATCCGTTTCAGTCGGGTGGAACATCCGCAGCCCGCGGAGAACCTTCACTTTCTCGTCCCGCACGCACTCAGTGTCGAAACAGTCCGGTTTCTCCATCGCCAGCAAGGCCAGCAACTGTAGAAGATGGTTCTGTACCATATCGCGCAAAGCACCGGCCTGGTCGTAATAACCGCCCCGCTGGTCCACACCGCCCGACTCCCGAACACTGATCTGAATGTGATCGATGTGTTCCGCGTTCCATACCGGTTCAAACAGGCGGTTGGCAAACCGCAGTACAAGGATATTCTGAAGCATTTCTTTGCCCAGATAGTGATCGATCCGGTAGATTTCATGTTCCGAGAACCGCCGGTACAACCCTTCGTTGAAGGATTGTGCGCTCGTGAGATCCCGTCCGAACGGCTTTTCCACCATCAGACGCCGGAAACCTCCGTTCACAACCTGTCCTGTCCGGCCGGTATGTTCCGCGATCACAGGAAACAGGTCGGGGGCGGTCGCGAGGAAATAGATCCGGTTGTCGCCCAGGTTTCGCGCACGTGCCAACGCGTCTGCGCGGCTGCGGAGTTCGTCATAGGCGTTTGTGTCCCACATATCCATACGGTGGTAGTAGAACCGGTTCAGAAAGGCCGGATCCGGTGCCGCCGCACCGTTCGAAGCTTCGGCAACCGCTTCGGCGACTTGCGCGCGATAGGTCACATCGTCCCAGGGACGTCGTCCGATGCCCAGAATCGTTGCATTCACCGGCAGATCACCGCTGTCGTGCAGGGACCGGAGAGCAGGAAATAATTTTTTAGCCGCCAGATCCCCGGTGGTCCCGAACAGGATCAACAGGGCCGGAGCGAGAACAATCCTCTTATCCATAGAATCAGTATAGGCCATCCTGCGATGAGATTTGGTAACATCGGATCACCTTTCCGGGACAATCCGACTTCATGGCACGATTCAGGCCCTCACAACCACATTGGGCTGGAATGCGCGCATCCGGACAGCAGCACGTTCCAGCCCCTCCGGTGTCAAAGCGGCGGCAGCAACGCGAAAACGGTCCTCCGGACGAAAGACCTCCGGACGTCGATACTGCTGCAGCGCATAGATCGGAACCGGAGGGAGCAAAGAGCCCATCTCCACGAGGTCGTCCTCCGACAATTGGGGGACGACTGTCGTGCGCAGTTCCCAAGCGATACCTGCACCGGCAGCAAGCCGCGACAGGATCGAAACCGATTCCTGAACATTCTCCGCCACTTCCGGCTCCCCTCCGCAGACATCGGGATATCGCGACCAGGGAGCTTTGATGTCCATCGCGATATAGTCGACCAGCGGCGAAGGTCTGGCCTGGATCAGCTGTTCCAGTACCGACGGGTGACCGCCGTTGGTGTCCAGTTTGACTGCGTACCCCATATCACGCAGTAAACGAAGAAACGCCGGGAGCCCCGGCTGGATCGTCGGCTCTCCTCCCGACACGACCACACCATCCAGCACACCGCGGCGTTTGTCCAGAAAAGCAACGACGTCCGCGAGTGCCATTTCCGGTGCCCCGGCTCCAAGCAGCAAACGGTTGTGACAATAAAAACAATCCAGATCGCAGCCCGCCGTGAACACGACAGCCGCCAGACGTCCGGGGAAGTCCACGGTGGAAAGCCGAACCAGCCCGGCGATTTTCATGCGAGTTCGGATTTGCGCATTACATATTTTGTCCGCTGACGGTATTCTTCTTTCTTTCCCTTGTGGAAGTTCTGCACCGGCCGCAGATAGCCGACGACCCGGCTCCATACCTCGGCATCCGCTCCGCACTCGGGACAGGTGAAGTGCTCTCCAACGAGATAGCCGTGCGTCGGGCAGATCGAAAACGTGGGAGTCAGTGAGATATAAGGCAATTTATAGTTTTCAAATGTTTTGCGGATCAGTTTCTTCGCCACTTCGATGTCCGGGATCCGCTCGCCGAGGTAGAGGTGCAGCACGGTACCTCCGGTATAACGGGACTGCAACTCGTCCTGGAGATCCAGTGTCTCAAAAATGTCGTCCGTGAAGCCGACCGGAAGCTGGGAGGAATTTGTATAATAGGGCACGTTCTCACCGGCGGTGCGGATGTCCGGATACAGATCTCTGTCTTTTCGCGCGAGAGAATAGCTTGTTCCTTCGGCCGGTGTGGCTTCGAGGTTATAAAAATGTCCGGTCTGCTCCTGGATTTCCTGGAGCAGTGACCGCATGCAGTCCAGTGTGCGGGCAGCAAATGCCTGCCCCTCCGGTGTTGTCAGATCGCTGTCCTCCCCCAGGAAATTGATGCAGGCTTCGTTCATCCCGACCAGACCGACGGTGTTGAAGTGGTTGTACCAGTACTGCCCGGTGCGCTCCTTGATAGCGCGCAGATAGTGGGCGGAATACGGATACAGCCCTCGCGCGGTCTGCTCCTCGATCGTCTTGCGCTTGATCTCCAGCGAATCCCGCGCGAGTTCCACCTGGTGTTTGAGCCGGGCAAAGAAATCTATTTCCGTCTCAGCCAGATATCCGATCCGGGGCAGGTTGATCGTGACCACCCCGATGGATCCGGTCAGCGGGTTGGATCCAAACAGCCCGCCTCCGCGTTTGCGCAATTCGGAGGTGTCGAGCCGCAGCCGGCAGCACATCGAGACCGCGTCTTCAGGGGACAGATCCGAATTGACGTAGTTGGAAAAATACGGAATGCCGTATTTGCAGGTGATCTCCATAAACCGGTTGACCACCGGGGAGTCCCAGTCGAACTCTCTGGTGATGTTGATCGTCGGAATCGGGAATGTGAACACCCTTCCCTTGGCATCGCCTTCCAGCATGACATCGCAGAACGCCTGGTTAAACAGATCCATTTCCGCCTGGAAATCGCCGTATTTGTCTCCTGTGTACTGGCCGGCGAGAATCACCGGCTCCTCCCTCAGAGTGCGGGGCGGCACGATATCGAAGGTCAGGTTGGAGAACGGGCATTGGAATCCGACGCGGGTCGGCACATTGATGTTGAAGATGAATTCCTGCAGAGCTTGTTTGACCTGGGTATAGGTGAGGCGGTCGTAGCGAATGAAAGGAGCGCAGTAGGTGTCGAACGACGACCAGGCCTGTGCCCCCGCAGTCTCGCCCTGGGTGGTAAAGGTGGAGTTGGTGATCTGTCCCAGGAAGGAACGCAGGTGTCGGGACGGACTGGATTCCACTTTTCCCGGAACACCGCCAAAGCCGTCCATCAAAAGCTGACGCAGATCCCAGCCCGCACAGTAGGGCCCGAAAAATCCGAGATCATGCAGGTGCAGGTCTCCGGACTGGTGGGCCTCGCGGATGGGAGCCGGATAGATTTCATGCAGCCAGTACTGTTTGGTAAACGCTTCGCGGATATAGTTGTTCATACCGTTGATCGAGCGCTGTGTATTGGCGTTTTCCTGGATCTGCCAGTCGCGGTCCCCCAGATATTGGGAGAACATGTCGACCGTCGCACCGACCAGCGCACTCGCCTCGCGGGCCGTGCGCCTTTTCTCCCGATACAGAATATAGGCTTTGGCGGTTTTGGCATGTCCGTTTTCGATCAGGACTTTTTCGACGATGTCCTGGATCCCTTCGACCTCCGCGAGACCGTCCAGATAGCGCCGGTCCGCGATCTCGGAGACCTGCCTCATCAGCGATTCGGCTCTCTCCCAGTTGTCGCCGCCGACCGCGACGGCGGCCTTGAAAATGGCCAGTGTGATTTTATCCGGCTGAAATGCTGCGATATGTCCATCCCGTTTTCGGATTTGCGTAATCATGACAGATCCCCCTGACGAACGATATATGGTACTCGGATGCTGGTTCCAATACCAGATATTGTATCGCACTTCGGTTGCGAAACCCGGGGGACAAAGCGGTTTTTCATTACAAATCGGATACAAACACCGTCGCTAAATCCGTCCGATCGACTGTACAAACTGGCGGGCAGTGCGTCCGGAACGGCCATTGTAGGCCAGTTCCCATTGCAGGGCACGCATCCGCAGCGCCTCGGTAAAGGGAATCCCCAAACGATCCAGATAACTTTCCACAATCGCCAGGTACGTTTGCTGGGAGGGAGAGGGGAATACGACCCGCAGACCAAAACGGTCTGACAGGGATAGTTTTTCCTGCATCGTATCCGAGAGGTGGACATCCTCGTCGCCGGCAGTCCGGTCACTCCAGGACTCGCGTATGAGATGCCGCCGGTTGGAGGTTGCGTAAAACAGGACGTTGGCAGGGGTCACCGCGGCTTTCCCCTCAAGGGCGGCCTTCAGGCGCTTGTAACCCAGCTCGCCCTCTTCAAAAGACAAATCGTCCAGAAACACCAGATAGCGGTGCCGGCTGGCGGCCAGCCGCATCAGCACTTTTTCGAGTTCACCCAATTGGTGTTTTGTGAGCTCGACCAACCGCAACCCGTCACCGCAGTAACGGTTGACCAATGCTTTGACCGAGGAGGATTTGCCGGTGCCGCTATCACCGAACAGCAGTACATTGTTGGCCCCTTCTCCCCGCAAAAACCGCTCTGTGTTTTCGATCAGCATCCGTTTCTGGGTGTCGATGCCGACCAGCTGGTCCAGATCGATCGGGTCGAAGGTTTCAATCCCGACCAGACCGTCCGACCACGCAAGCGCGGCATAACGGGCTGATACGCCGCGTCCGAGTGTCGATAGGTGCCGGACCAGTGCGTCGTACAACGGGGATCCTCCGGTGTGCAGCGCCTGTTCCATTCCCTTCAGGGATGCGAGATAGGCTTGTTCGCAAGGAGAAACACCAGTGGATGCGGTTTTGCATCCAGACGGCGAGGAAGGCTCATACGCTGCCAGCACCGCAGGACCGGAGTCTGCCCAGGTGGTCACCGCGGACAAATCGGAACGGGCAAGCCGTTCGAGCGACAGCCCGCATCGTCCATCCCTTTCAATGGTGCGTGTAAAGACGTTGTCAGCACCGGACAACAATCTGCATAAATAAGCAGGCCATACATTACCGCGGATTCCGTGCTCCTCCGCAAACGAGACCAGTCTCCGGAGTGCCGTGGTCTCGTCTCCTTCCGCCATCGCGCGGGCGGCCGGATCGTTGTCCAGGATATCAAAGATGACAAAGCGGTGGTTTTGTGTCATGGGGTCTCCTTCTCCTGTGCCGGTTTTGAGGAACCGGCCATAGCTCTTTATTCCGCAGACAACTCCGCGAGTGCTGTACGCATATGCGCTACAAACCAGTCAAATTCACCCGGCTCGTAGGGGGAAGGGTCAAGCAGTCGATAGTCGATCGGGGCAGACGGAAAATCATCGTCCAGATAACGCGGGAAAAGATGCGCATGCAGATGCGGCATGGAGTTGGCGTGAATCTCATAGTTGATCCGCACCGCGCCGGATACGCGCAACAGCGCTTCCCCCGCCCGCTGCACATCCCGGATGAACCCGGCCGCGCGCTCTGGCGGCATCGCGGAAAAATGGAGCCCGTGGTCGCGCGCCAGCACATGACATTTGCCAAACAGCCGACCCTGTGCGGATGCGTAACACTCGACCCAACCATACGGAAGCATGGCGAGCAGGACCGGAGGATCAGGGGACGATTGCCCCAGACAGACCGGACAGGCGGCCGGGTCCGAAAAGGATTCATACTGCGGATAATCGTAATGGAAGCTGTGACCGCGGGGTGTTCCGTCCGGGGGCCGGACCAGGCAGCTTCGCAGACGACCGTCATCGTCGGTACAGGTTTTCCCTGTGTCGCAGAACCCGGCGGACAGATATAACGCGAGTGCCGGGGCACCACCGGGGTGATCCGGCAGAAACGTGATCACATCGACCGGACGATTGCCGTCCATTTGCCGGATGGCGGTTTGCAGCAACCGGGTACCGATCCCCTGTCCACGTCTCTCCTGCAAGACTGCCATCCAGGCGATCCGATTGGCCCGGCGGGAAAACGCCAGCACTCCCAGGCATGTGCCAGTCGGGCGATCGAATGCCCCCAGCGCTTCCCTGCGAGCGATCTTCCTGTCGGCAAACGCAAGAAATACGGGGTCTTCCGCCATACCGGGGGACTCGAACAACACCGCGACCTGAGCAGCCAGTCCGAGCCACGCGGAGATATCCTGCGGCTCCATCCATCGGATCAGCATATGGGATGACTCAGTCGGTCAACGTGATTGCGCCGACCGGACACTGATCCGCGGCGTCCTGCGCTTCGGCTTCGGAAGCGGGGGGAACCGGATCCGCGATGACAACGGATTTTCCCTCCCCATCCATTTCAAACACGTCCGGACAAATGGCCGCGCACAGTCCGCACCCGATACAAAGATCCCGATCCACCGTTGCTTTCATTGCGACTCTCTCCTCATCTGCTGTTCTTCTGTCGATCTGTTCTCGCTTTATTGTATCCGCCCGATCCCCTGCAGGACAAGGCCGGCCACAGGCCGGTAGCACTGCGGCATCCGGATACTCATCCACTTTTGATTGTTTCAAACAGGTCATAGCGGTAGACCACGTTCCGGTATTCCTGACATCCGGTTGCCACCCATCGATAATTGCGAAGGAGTACATCCGGCAAACCGGTCGCACCGGAATCATTTACGTCTCGGCGCACAACGACGAATTCGGTAAGACATTCCGAAATATACCGCTCCTGTTCGTCCAGAATCTGTGGGTACACCGATCTGGGGATATTCTGATTTTCAAAAAAACGGACCGTCGGGAGCAGGTTCGCCGCCAGATAGAACCCATGATCCAGGTAACCGTAATTCAACAGGGACGGATTCTCACTAGCCGAAATGATAGCAGCAAAACGGTCCTGTACCCGCTCCCCGTGGTGCAGTGTCATCGCCTCCGCATTCGGATGGTACAAGACTGTCAGTGAAAGAGCGAGCACAAACAAAAGGATCACGGCCACACGATTGCGCCGGCGCATCGCAGGATGTCCAGTTGCACCGGATCGGATTCTCTCCGGTACCACCCACCGATGAATCCAGCTCTCCAAACACGGTCGTAACTCCACAAAACCGATCACCGCAAAAGGCGCAAACACAAGATAGTAGTATGCGTAGGAGTGCCCTCCGGCATAACTTCCCGCAATCTGGAATCCAAGACACAACATGACTGCCCTCAGGACACGCCTCATGACTTCCCGTCCGGTATTCCGGTTCCATTGTGTTTCATGCAGCATTCGACGATTGCCGCGGATTTCTCGCACGATTGGCCACAATCCGGCGAATGAAACCAAAAACAAGGGCAGATTCCGAAATCCGTTATACATAAACAACCCCATGGATATAAAGGGGCGAGTCCAAAAAGGAAAATGATTCGGGTAATAGCGAAGATTGATCCAGAAATAGACCTCCAACCACACCGCGATCGCATGATGGATTCCGAAATAAACCAGCCAAGGGAGCGAAGCAAGCAGTATCCCTCCCGTGAAAAGTCCGGTAACCGTCAACTTGATACCCGGACTTCGGCCGCGCAGTTCGCAAAGTACCGACAAAATCCACCCCAGCCATGAACGGAAGGCACCACTCCTCCGCGCTGCCTCCCAGCGCAAAAGCATGCGTGTTCACAGTCAGAAACGCCAGGGGAATGATCAGGGCGGGAAACATTGCAAAGAAGTGATCGTGACGTTCGGACCATAGCAGGATGGTTTTCCACATCAGAACGAGATATACCGTCAGCGAGATGATCTCCAGCAAATAGACACCTAGAAACGTCTGCCGGGAAATCAAACTCGCCAACGCATGGAGCGCATAAACAAGCGGCCCTTTTTGCTCGAACAGATCACGATAGGGCACCAGCCCCCGCGCCATACCGCGTCCAACCGTGAAAAACGCGTTGGTATCTACCCAGTCGTTGGTGGGATACAATGGAGAACTCCTGGTGGCAATTGCTAGATGAGAAGCCGCTATCAGGAAGCAAAAACACCACAGCTGCCAGCTCTGTACACTGGCAGGTTCGAAATTCTGTCCGCAAAGAGATCCCTTCGGCCGCTCTGATTTTAAGGGATCGCCGCTATCTGCCACCTGATCACCTCTTGTCGGCAGGACCCCATCCATAGGGCCCGACCAGTTCCACAAAGACCACTTTCATCAAGGACTCGATGCGAAGCGGACCGTCCAGCGGTCGGGTCACCAGCAGTAAATCCTGTTCCATACGCGGCCCGACCGGAGCAACCATGCGACCTTTGGGTGCCAGTTGCGCAAGCAGCGGCGGAGGGAGTACGGCACACCCCGCCGTGACCATGATCCGGTTATAAGGCGCGTGTTCCGGCCATCCAGTGCCACCGTCGCCGATCCGCAGGGAGACATTACCCAGACCCATCGTACGGAGACGCTCGCGCGCACTCTCTCCCAGCAGGGACAATCGTTCGATCGTATACACGTGGGAAGCCAGCATCGCGAGCAACGCAGTTTGGAATCCGGAACCGGTACCCACTTCGAGCACGATATCGTCCTGTTCCGGGTCGAGCATACGGGTCATTTCGAAGACCAGCGAAGGCTGGGAAATGGTCTGACCGCAACCGATCGGGAGCGGAGCGTCGATGTGGGCAACCGACTGTAGTACCGGATCTACAAACAGGCTTCGATCCAGCCTGTCCCATGCCTTTTGCAATCTGTTCTCACGCACGGCAATCCCCTCCTGTCGGGTGCGGCCGGCCTGGATGCGGGTCTACGGGTGATGCGTGGAGACCTTCGCTTTCTTGTTCTCATACATCAACCGGTCCAGGTGGGCGATAAAGCCCTCTGCCTCTTTTGTCCTGTCCGGATTCAGAATGTCATATCCGCAGCTCAGATGAATGTCGTACGGGGTCTCCCCGGTCTGATTGAACCGTTCGGCGGTCTCGTGAATCCGGGCCACCGCCACCTCCAGGTCTTCCGGTCGGTGAATCAGCAGGATGACCGCGAATTCGTCACCACCATATCTGCAGATGAAATCGTCGTTGCGCAAGCTGGACCGCAAGATGTCGCCGGTCCTTTCCAGCGCCTCATCCCCCGTCGCATGTCCAAACCGGTCATTGATCTGCTTGAATGAGTCCACATCGATCATGACGCCCGCAATCAGTTGTCTGCGGCCGCGTTCATTCCACTTGCGGGACAGATATTCCTCGAGCTGGCTGCGGTTGTGCAGCCCGGTCAGGTGGTCGGTCCGAAGACGACGGTACAGGATGCGCAAATAGATGAGCAGCAGCGAAAGCGTCATACCGGGCCAGATCAAAACCACACCGAAAGATAAAATCTGGATCACACCGCCGATAGAGGGGGGCAACGCAAAAAAGAGCAATGACCGGAATTCCTCCCGCCGGACCCTGTTCCGCAACAGCAGTGTCTGGATGGCGGTCCCCAGCAGATAGCCATAGCAGACGATAAACGTGATAAAGATGCCCGGTCCGCGGGCATAGGTGTTGCGATCGGTAAATTCATACAGGAATCCGTTTCTGAGACTCAATAACACCAATGCCGCGTGAAGAAAAACCGGCAGTGCAAGCAAAGCCAGACGGGATCTGCTGCGCACAACACCTCTGTTGAGCTGTAAATCCGCATACAGCGACCATAGCATGCAGGGCACGGGATGGATCAGGAAATACAGCACGGTTGATGTCCGCAGCAAAATACCGGCAGTGGCTCCCGAATGTCCGGAGAACACCCACATACCGGTATCTACAATCAACATGAACGCATTGAACATCACCAGCGTGCTGAACAGCCGCTGATCTCGTGGATACCGGGTGGACCGGCGCCAGGAACCGGAAAAAACAACGGCCAGTACGGCAAGTGCCAGGCCGTTGATCTGGAAATAACTGATCATGGGCATCGGCATGATGCGGCTCCATTTCAAATAAAGATGCAACCACTGTCTGGTGTGCGCTGCTTATGGGCATCATTGTAGATCGTTTTTGACACACCGTCACCCTCTGACACACAATTGCTTCGGACGGAGTGTCGTAGGAGCCTCAAATCGATCTTCTAGTGCAACACCAATGGATCCGGTCGCTGCCATTCACAGCGGTAGCGGACGACACCGGGAAATTTTTCTCCCAGAGACCGGATCGAAAATCCGCAACGGCGGTAAAACGCGATGGCATCGATATCCGTTTCGGCTACAATGCGCAACGGGTCATGGGCACGGATCAAAGCCTGCAGAAGTTCGCGGCCGATGCCTTGTCCACGAAACAGAGGATCGACCGAGATCGCCAAAATTTCCATTTCGGCCGTTTTATCGGACAACCAGGAACGCCGTGCCGCCAGTACACCGACCAGCGCATCCTTTTCCAGAAATCCGTATGTGTAGACGTCCACGTCGTCTGCCAGCTGACCGATCCAGCGATCCAGCCGGTCCTTGCCCGGGCGGTACAGGCTTTCCGCCAGCAGCGCACGGACATCCGACCTGTGAAGCAGTCCTCTCAGATCGAGGATGTGGTTCATGAATTCACCCGTTTCATGGTTGTATGCAACAGAACTGCCAGTGAATGTATGCTTCTGTTTTATTTATACAACAGGTGAGCAGGGAAGAAAACCCGTCAGCATTGATTATTTCGGTTCCGCATCCCCGGACATAGCCCGCAGCTTTTCCACCAGCGTTCCGATACGGAGTGTACAGTCTGCACGCCGCAAGTCGGGCGAGCGCCAGGAATCAGACAACGGCAGATAGATTCCATCGCGTGCGGCGGGCCCCAGGTCCCATTCCCCGGCCGGATCCCGGATCCCCTCCAGCCAGGCTTCGGCAAACCGGAGTTCCCGCCCCGTTGCCTCACCCGGGTGGAGGGACAGGAGCTCAATGGCGCCGATCCACGCGCTCGTACGTCGTTCGGTCCCGAAGGCGGGCGGCGTCCTGATCGGACCGTCACAGACATAGTACAGGCCGGAAGGATGGTCCAGCACATGCCGGACCAAAGCAGCTCCGGTAGCCGCGTCGAGAACACCGGCCAGCAGTTCGACCGGATATCGGCAGCTAAAATCCGCGTACCGGGAATGGACACAAGGAGAGATCCCGAATGTGTCCGTAAATATCCGCCTGTAAACGATCTCATCGAATGTCCCTGCCGCAAACGTCTCCGCCGCCACCCTGCGCCACTGGTCCACTACCCTGCGGATCGCCGGATCGGAGGGATCGAAGATCCGGATCGCCGCCGCCAACATCAACGTAACATAACAGTCCCAGCCTGCTCCTTTCTCCCGGCGGTCCGGGATGGTCTGCCGCCCCTGAAGACAGTCCCGGAGATAGGCAAGTGCACGCCGGACGGGCGGATCTTCACGGGTAAATCCGAGTATGTGCAGTCTGCGAAGTGCCTGCTCGGTCGTTTGCTCTTTGTAGGGTGCCACACGAGAATGAAACTGGCCCCAGCTGCCGTTAGGTCGCTGGGTTTCCAGAATAGCTCTTGCCCATGTTCCCGTCCGAAAATCCATGTCGCGCTCCTCCCCGATCCATCTGCCTCTTTGTAACACAGGACTTCATCCAGGTACCCCGCTTCGCTTACAATAAAGGGTATGAAATCCAAATCCGTCAAGAAAGCCGCATTGCTCACAATCGGCTCCCTATCACTGGGAGTGGCTGTCGTCGGGCTCTTCGTCCCTTTGCTTCCTACCACACCTCTGCTTCTGGCAGCGCTCTGGTGCTTTTTGCGCAGCTCCCCCCGCATGCACGCGCGGGTGCTCGCTCACCCGGTTCTCGGAGGATATGTGCGGGATTATGTGGAGCATCATGCGATCCGGAGGCAGGCGCGCCGCCGGACATTACTGTTGCTTTGGCTCTCGCTGGGGATCTCCGCTCTCCTGATCGACTCCCTGCACCTCCGGCTGATTCCAGCCGCCGTCGGCATCGGGGTAACGATTCATCTTCTGCGGCTCAAGGTGCTGGATCCTGCCCGGGGTTCGACCGGAAGTGCAGCATCCGACCCGATTGTGCAAAGCAGAGATGTCCCGTGATAGAGGCTCCCTGTATGCTACTCCTCCCATTCCGGCAAGGTGGCATCTTCGCAGTCCTGCCGGTTGATGCGGGCACCCGCGGGTTTTGGGACGCGCACCCCTTCCGGCAGCAGCGGATCCCCTGTCCGGCGCATCCATTCGTCCATGCGTGATGACAATGACGCGAGAACCGTTCGATAGGCCGGGTCGGCGGCGAGATTGATCCGCTCGACCGGATCCAGCCGGAGATCGTAGAGCGCTTCCCGATCCTGCGGAGTGCGCAGTCCACCATCTGCCAGCAGGCGGGTTTTACTCAGGCTACCGTCCACGTTGCACACCACCGGCAGATCCCGGTCGCCGTACCGGCGGATCAGCTTGAATCGTTCTGTGCGGACACATCGGGCCGGTTCGTAAGCCGCGTGGTAGTTGATCTCCGCAAACACCGCTTCCCGGACCTTCTTTTTCCTGCCTTCCAGCAGTGGAACCAGTGAATGTCCCTCCAGCCAGGGGGGAGGTGGCAGGCCGATCAGATCGCACAGGGTGGGAAACACGTCGAGATGGGAGACCAACGCATCAGTAACGCTTCCCGCAGAAGGATTTCCCGGAAATCGCAGCAATAGTCCGACGCCGATGCCGGTGTCGTAGAGGGTGCACTTCATCTGCGGAAACGCAATTCCGTGATCGGTGGTCAGGAGTACTACCGTCCGATCCATCAACCCGGTTTCATGTAAAGTGTCGAGAATACGCCCCACACAATCGTCCACCACACGCACGGATGCATGGTAGTCCGCAAAGTCTTTCCGCGTTTCTTTGCTGTCAGTCAATGGCCAGGGAACCTGCAGGGTATCCGGATCGATATCGGCTCCGGCTTTCGGGTAGGTGCGGTGTGTATTGAACCAACCCATCGATAAAAAGAAAGGGTGCTGCTGTCCCTGTTGTGCTGCCAGCCACTCGCAGGCCACACCGGTGTTGGCGCGATCCCATTCTTCGAGCGACTGCGCGGTTTTTCCCATATCGTCGTGGATACCAGCCAGGATTTCTCCGTATCCGATACGCGCTGCTTCGGGTGCTTCGTGCTGGATCCCGCACAGCGCGGTTTTCCATCCGCTTCGGCCCAGAAAACGGACCAGATGCCGGTTGTAGTCATCCAGCTGGAATCCGCGGTGAGCAAGTCCGGTCATTCCACAGGCGTGAGCACTCATTCCGGTCAGCAACGCTGCACGGCTGGGGGAACAGGTGGGAGCGGCGCTGTAACACTGCCGGAAGAGCGTACTCTCCCGTGCAAACGCGTGGATGCGGGGGGTCGGCAAGGCATGTCCGAAGGGGCTCCAATACCGTCCGCTGTCATGCGTGTGCAGATAGACGATGTTCCAGGGCACCACGATGAGATTCCTTTCCTGCATTCCCGGTCTACGAAGCTTACGCGTCCCCGTTCTGGTTTCGTTCGGATCCCGACCGGCCGCGAATTCCCCTTGCCCGTTCGAGCAGCCGGGCCAGCAGCCGGGCGGATGCGTGATTGAGGTGAACCCCGTCTACTGTCATCACCAGACCTCTGCGGTCCGAGACTTTGTCCGCTAGCGGAAGCAACGTCGTCCAGACGGAATCGCGAATCGCTTTTGACGGATCCTCCGATAGAAGATAAGGATTATTCCCGCCCCTCTGGCGGATTTTCCTCTGCTGAAACCGTTTGAAATCGACAAACGGAATCCCGCGTTCCCGGCAGATGGTGTGGATCGCCTGATTGTAGATATCTGCCTGCCGGTTGAGTTCGGTGGTGATGTCTTCCCCGATGCAGGGCATCCCGAATACGGTCGCCTGTTTCCCGGCGTCGACGACACGATCCATCAGATATGTGTATCCATCGATGAAAGAGTCCAGATCCCTCAGGATGACCTTGCCGTGCGCAACCATCAGCTCGACCGTGAGCCGCCATGGCTCCGAACGCTTTTCCATATGTGGCAGCAACAGATCATTGGTGCCGATCCCGATGATGAACTCCCTGTTGTCCGGATCTCCCAGACAGGGCAGAATGCGCTGTGTCATACCGGTCAGAGTGTCACTGCCGACCCCCAGATTGTGATATCTTTCCCGGTGTCGGAAATAACGTATAAATGGGATGCCTGGTGGGCCGTAAGTCAGGCTGTCACCAAAGCAGAGTACCGGCCAGTCGGCCGCATAAGAGGGTGGGGACATACGAAACTCCTTCTGGATGGCCGAATGATATTGTTCCCATTCTACCTCACATCCAAAGAAAACGGCGGCCATGCAAGACAACTGTCCCGCATGGCCGCCGCAGTGGTCAGTCCGGTTTGCGCCGCGGGGGCCGGAGAAGGGACATAATCACAAACCCAAGCAATGCGGCACCACCGGCGATGGCAAAAGCCGTACCATATGCCTTGGCGGCACTGAACCAGGCGACTGTGTAGGAAGAAGCCACGGCACCCGCACCGAATCCGATCAGAAGGATGCCGTAGATCGTCGCGACATGCCGTGCTCCCCAGTAATCAGCGGTCAGCGCAGGAAACACCCCGAGAAATCCCCCGTAAGAGAATCCGATCGCAGCAATGAAAGCAAGCATCAGATAGGACTTTGCAAACGACACCCCAACGATGGAGGCGGCGGCGATTACAAGTAGAACCAGAATGGTCCGCTTTCTACCGAGGCGGTCTGATACCCACCCCCAGAAAAGCCGGCCGAACGAATTGAACCCGGTGATGATCATGACGCCGGACACAGCTGCTTGCCGGGACAGACCACTGTCGGGCTGGAGTCCCAGAATCTTTGCCATCGGAATCATCATCGATCCCGCTGCGGTCGCGCACATGAATGCGATCGCTAATATGGCGAACTGGGGCGTCCGGATCGCTTCCCGCACCGTAAAAGTCTGTACGGATATGCCGTCCCGCGGCACAGGAGGGATCCATCCTTCCGGCCGGAATCCTTCTGGCGGATTGTGGATGAAAAACGATCCGATGAAACAGACCGCGACAAAAAGCAATCCGAAGACACCAAACGAGGACAGCACCCCGCGCGATGCGATCAGTGTCTCCGCGACCGGGGTAAAGACCAGCCCACCGAATCCGAGTGCCGATACGATGATCCCGGTGATCAGACCGCGCTTATCGGGAAACCATTTCTGACAGCAGGCAATGGTGGTCGTATATGCCATTCCCATACCGAATCCTCCCAGAATGCCATAGGACAGCCACAGCACCCAGGGAGTGGATTCCGTCGTATATTGTGCCAGCCAGAAACCACCGCCCAGAATGACACCCGCGGCTGCGATGATCGCCCGCATGCTAAAACGCGAGGTCAACCGACCTCCGACCGTGCTGCCGATGGCCAGAACGCCGATCAATAGCGAGTAGGCCAGCGTTCCGTGTGTAGCGGGCCAGTGAAACAATGCGTCAGGGGTCGATGGTCCGATGATCAGATGGGACTGGAACACACTCCAGATATAAGCGGTTCCAAGGCACAGCTGAATAAAAATACTTGCAATCACCGGGATCCATCGGTTTGATCGTGAGGTCGTCCATACAGTGGCGGCCTGATCCATGTTTTCATACTCCTTCGCGTGTCTTATTCGAGGTACAAAGAGTGTACCGGCACGGCGAAGAAGCGGAAACCAGCACAGGGCAGAATTCATTCACAAAAAGCCGGTTTATGTGCGCAGTAAAGGAAAAAGTCATATAGAAGCCGGAATACAGGGCAATCCCGAAAGGGTTATTACGAGATAGCCCCTTCCCGCGTCGGAACGGCCCAAAGGTACAGCGATGCGACCGTCCCGCAGGGAGAGTATGCTTGCCGGCGGACCAGAAACTCTTTTCGATCGAGCGTTTCAAGTCCGTACAGCAGCGACATGCCACGGCGGATTCCGAAATCCCCCCAGCTCACCACATCCGGCCTTTGCATCGCGAAGATCAGGAACATCTCTGCGGACCAGGTCCCAATCCCGGGGAGTGTGACCAAACGTGCCACTACCTCGTCATCCCCCAGCGCATCCAGTCCATCGAGATCCAACCGCCCGTTCGTGACCTCTCGTGCGAGGTTCTGGATCCAGCCGACTTTTCGTTCCGACAAACCGCAGGTACGCAGTATCTCTCCCGGGACACCTGCAAGTGCCTCGGGAGAGATGCCTTCTGTGACACGCTCAAGCCTGGCGAGGACGGATTGTGCCGCTTTTCCCGAAATCTGCTGACTTACGATGCTGTCGACCAGTGCCTGAAACCGATCGAGATATACCTCGCGCTGCAGCGGCCCCATCCGGTCAATCAGGGTTCCCAGCACAGGATCCTGCGCTTTCAGCAAGTCGGTTTCCAGATTTCCGTACTTGAAATAGATCATATCGCCAGAAGAGAGCTCCTCCATAATCGGGTCAACCTGTCTTCGCAGGCTTAAACAGTTTCCACAAAAGCGCAGCCGCGACCGCGCCGATCATCGGAGCTACCAGGAAAACCCAGACCTGAGACAAAGCTTCTCCGCCGGTGAGCAGCGCCGGACCAAAGCTGCGCGCGGGGTTGACTGAGGTGCCGGTCAGAGGAATACCGAGAATGTGCACAAACGTGAGGGTCAGGCCGATCACGATGCCCGCGATGCCCGCTGTTTTATCGCTGGATGTGACACCCAGAACCGTCAAAACAAAAATACAGGTCAGGATGATCTCCACAAGGAGCGCGCCCCACAGGCCGAGCCCGACATACGACAGCGCACCATATCCATCCGCGCCCAACCCGGTTTTGGCGATATCCAGATCCGACAAGACAATAACCGCGCGGAGAACGCCCGCGGCAGCGATCCCTCCTGCGAACTGCGCAACCAGATATCCAGCGAATTCGCTGCTGCGCAATCGCCCGTCCATCCACATCGCCAGGGAGACAGCCGGGTTGATATGGCATCCGGAGACGTGTCCGACGGCATAGGCCATCGCGACGATGGACAGACCAAACGCCATCGCGATGCCGAGCACCCCCAACACCCCTTCGATTCCGCCGGAAATCGCAGCAGCCCCGCAACTGAAGAACACCAGCACGAACGTTCCGACAAATTCCGCGAGGTACTTTTTCATTTCCCGTCCAACCTTTCTCTGAATGGTTCAAGCGACGGCAACACCATGATGTGTTCATGCCCATAGACCCGTCCGTCGAACCGGAATCCGAGCTTCTGATACAATTCTACCGCGTTTTCATTTTCCTGCCGGACGCCGAGATAGACTTTGTCCCGGGACCTGTCCAGCGCGATCTCCCGCAGGACATATCGCATTGCCTCTTTCGCCAGTCCTTTCCCCTGGTGTACCTGGTCGATCATCAACCGGTATATCCAGTACTCGCCGTCATCGCGATCCAGACAATACATGACAAACCCCACCGGTGTGTCCCCGTTGTATATAGCCAGCGGCACACATTCCGGCTGTACTCTGGCCTGCGCGATCGAGACCGCGTTGGACAGTACAAAATCCTGTTGTCCGTCTGCGACTTCCAGCCCGATAATGTCCCAAAAATTGTCCGCGTCGATCGGACGGAGAGACAGCGCTGCAGAGTTTCCATAATCAGATACCATAAAGCGAATACCTCTTCACCGTTTTTTATGCATCCAACGTGAGTACTGCTTCCAGTACGGCGTTCTGCGCGTGCAGTAAATATGCCTTTGCTTCCCGGTTGCGGCACAGCGGAGACCGCATCGCGTCCACGGACACCTCCTGGCCTCGCGTGACAGGAGGACAAGGGAGGAAAAATGCCTCCGCACGCATCCGGGACATCCTCTCACCTGTGATCCGGTAGGGCAGGAATGCGGCCGCAATCCGGTCGTTATCTGTGTCATCCCTGCCTCGCGGCCAGCAATCAGTGTACAGCACATCCGCGCGATCCAGAAGATCGCCTTCCTCCTCCCGGGTTTCGATCGTACCGACAGCAGCCGTCCTGCAGGGCACAAGACTATCCGGCGTTGCCAGCCAACCGGGCGGTGCGATCTGGGTCACATGGATCGGGAACCGGGCGGCCGCTTCGAACCAGCTCACGCACAGGTTGGTCACTTCGCCAAAAAAGACCACTTCGAGTCCTTCCAGTGATCCCCGGCACCGCCGGATGTATTGAAGGTCTCCGAGGATTTCGCAGGGATGTCCCCGATCGGTCCGCGCGCTGATGACCGGTGCGGACATGCTGTCCGCCAAAGCGCACAACTGATCGTGATCCCTGGCACGCGCGACCAGCACGTCGTACCAGTTGTCCAGATATCCGCCCATGTCCTCGAGGGGTTCGTGAACCCCGAGTTCCCCGGGAATACAGGACACCGAAGCCCCCATCGCACGGGCGCCGATTTCAAACGCGACACGATTGCGGAACCCATGTCCGTAAAACCACAGCCCTACCTGGCGTCCCGTCAGACTGCGGGGCATCGTTCCCGCCTGCCAGGCCGCAGCCAGCTCATCCGCCCGATCCAGCAAAGCGGTCAATTCTGCGGGTGTGTAGTCCAGCATGGTGATGAAATCGCGCATGAGCTTATCTCCTCTTCCGCGATGCTGCACGATGGCAGTCTATCTTCCGGACCAGATTGACCTGCCTGCACTCCCATCCAGCAGGAAGCAGGGTTCCCGCTCCCGAACCGCCCGGATAAAATCCCGAAGATCATTCAACCGTCGATGAAACACCATGCCGCCGTCCAGCATCACACTGTTGTGAATATCGGATCCCGCAGTCATCGGCAGGCCGTGCTTCAGTGCGTATGCCAATGCCAGCCGGTCATAGGACGGCTGGTTGTGGCTGAAGCTTTTGGGGCTGCTGTGAGTCGCGTTGCAGACCTCGACCGCATCGACCAGGTCCGGAAACAACCGGATGGCGGGAATGTACGGTTCCTCCCGGAAGGGATGCGCGTGCACCACCAGGCCGCCCTCTGTCCGGATCAGCCGGAACTGCTCCTCTATCGTTGCGTCTCGGATTTCAGGATGTGCGCGTAACCAGTTCGCGTCCGGACCATATACGAGAAACTCGGTCCCCTGATAGCCGGCTTCCCATCCGAAGAACACCTGCAACCCGATCCGGTCGCCTTCTTCTTTCGCATGGAGATACCCTTGTTCGAACGCGTCCACCCAGGCAGTCCAGGGGAGCGACCGATCGATCCCGGTATTGCCGCCGGCAAAATGATCGGTCACCACGATGCCCGCATATCCGGCTGCCAGGCAGGCGCGTGCCGCCTCCGCTCCGGTCCAGCGCGCACAAGCGCTGGCTTCCGAAGTGTGCAGATGTGTTTCGTAAAGGTACACTCGTTGATTTCCCATCACGTTATCAGTGCCTTTCTGTCAGGCCGTTCAAGCCCTCATTCTCCTATACCCGCTTCCGCGGCGGGATTTTTCTGGATATGAGGTTCCAGTTCTTTGAGCAAATCGGACACCGGACGGGAACCGTCCACGACAAGACACGGACAACGCAGGTGAAGCGACCATTGGTCGTGCAACGCACGGCTTCGCTGGTCGGGTCCCGCGATGTCATAGGTGGCCGCCCAATCCAGGAACTCACGGTGGTTGTCGTACATGTCTCCGCCAGGGAGAATCCGGGCGCCAAACCGGTCTTTTTCCCGCTCCGCCAACCGTTGGATCCGGATGTCGGTGGGGGTCACGAGCCGGACGGCCAGATCAAACCGGGGGATCAGAAAATCCCCCCAGCCGCACAGGGATCCGGACAAGACATAAAAGCCGTCCTGCCCGACCGCATCGCGCAACCGTTCGGCCCGCTCCTCCACCGTACGGGTCCGCTGAAACGGCGGATCGGACGGTTCCCAGAAAAAATCGTCGGAATCCAGGTGGATATACCCGTATGCGGATGCGATCGCCCGCCCCATTGTCGTCGTACCGGATCCGGATGCTCCGAACACGTGAATCAGCTGCATATCACCACTCCTTATAAAAACCATACTTCCTGTGCTTATACCACACATGAACCAATTCCTACAACACGAATCCGATATGACGCCCCTGTTACCTTTTGATCTCCCGGTAGGACTATAATGAAAGAACCATCCAACCGGAAACATGGCACAGGCAGGAGGGATTGTATTTGGGGACATTGCTGCTTGCGACAGGACTGTTCAGTTTTGTCGACAACATTGAAACGCTTCCGGCCATCCTGTTCATCGTCGGGATTCTATTGCTCATAACCGAGATCTTTACGGCTGGGTTCGGGGTCGCAGGGGGAACGGGATTGCTGCTGCTGGTGGTCGGGATTGTGCTCACCGCCGAATCGCTGTTCGAAGCCGCCGTGATGATCGTCCTTCTTCTTGTGCTTGTGGCGATCGTTCTGTGGATCATTCTGCGGTCTGCGAAGAAAGGCAAGCTGTCGAAGAAGCTTATTCTCTGGTCATCCTCACGAAAGGAAGACGGTTTTTCAGCGACTTCGGACGCTTCGTCCCTGATCGGGAAAGAGGGCGTGGCAATCACAGTGCTCCGGCCGGCCGGTACCGGCGATTTCGACGGACAGCGTATGGATGTCGTGACAGAAGGTGCGTTTATCGCGCAAGGAACCCGGATTCTCGTGATCCGGACGGAAGGCCGCCGGATCGTGGTCCGGCCGATCGAGTGACCATCGCCTGACAGGCGGTATGAAAGGAGTCCAAGGTATGGAAGATTTCTTCTGGTATGCGTTGCTTGCTGCGGCGATCGTGTTTGTACTCTCGCTGCTCTTCAGCTTTGTTCCGGTCCGGTTGTGGATTTCGGCCGCGGCGGCCGGTGTCAAAGTCGGCATTTTCAACCTCATCGGTATGCGCCTGCGGCGTGTCATCCCCGCCCGGGTCGTGAATCCGCAGATCAAGGCGACCAAGGCCGGACTCAATGTCAATATCAACCAACTGGAAGCCCATTTCCTCGCCGGCGGCAACGTCGATAAGGTGGTCAACGCCCTGATCGCAGCACAGCGTGCCGAGATTCCGCTGGTGTTTGAGCGCGCCGCAGCCATTGACCTGGCAGGGCGCGACGTACTCGAAGCGGTACAGATGAGCGTCAACCCGAAAGTCATCGAGACGCCGCTGGTCGCGGCCATCGCCAAAGACGGGATCGAGCTCAAAGCCAAAGCCCGCGTAACCGTGCGCGCGAACATTGACCGGCTGGTCGGCGGCGCCGGTGAACAAACCATCATCGCACGTGTCGGTGAGGGTATTGTCACCACGATTGGTTCGGCCATGACCCACAAAGACGTGCTTGAGAACCCGGACCGCATCTCCAAGACCGTCCTGGACAAAGGGCTCGATGCCGGTACCGCGTTCGAGATTCTCTCGATCGACATCGCGGACGTCGACGTCGGCCGCAACATCGGCGCCCAGCTGCAGACCGACCAGGCGGAAGCAGACAAGCGTATCGCCCAGGCCAAAGCCGAAGAGCGCCGCGCGATGGCAGTTGCCCGCGAACAGGAGATGAAAGCGGAAGTCGTGGAGATGCGCGCTAAGGTCGTCGAAGCGGAAGCTGAAGTGCCCAAGGCGATGTCACAAGCTCTCCGTGAAGGAAAACTCGGAGTGATGGACTACTACAACATGCAGAACATCATCTCAGACACGCAGATGCGCAGTTCGATCGCGGGCACCGGCAAAGCGGACGCCGCCGGACCGGAGCAGAAGTGATCCGGTCCGCACGACGGGAGGGAGGTGACAGCGCTTGGCAGCCCTGACTGAACAACTCAAGGCAATGATGGAACGACTCGAAGCAGCGAATCTTTACACGCAGGCGCTTGAACGCTCACAAAGCGCTTCATCCGAACACGGCTGGCGCGATACTGTATTCCCGGTACCGGTTCTGCGGGAGCCGGCTTCCACCGGTCCGGGCGGTCCCGGGGAAGAAGGTGCCCCGGAGCAGCAGTATGCGGAAGATCTGTCCTACCAGATCTCAACCGAATCCTCGCATATGCATGAAAAGGAAGTACAGCGAGCGCTGTCCAGTCTGACATCGCAGCATCTGGCACAAGGCATGGTCCTCTCCGTCATCCTCGGTCCGCCGGCTTCCCGGCGGAAAGGCCCCGCTCGAGCCGGCAGGTAATACGAATGGCGGCGGCGGAAGCAACAGACAGAAACAGGACCCCGTTTCTGTTGGCGTTTGCCACGTTGCTGACCGCTGCCGCTTTTCTATTGAGTCCCGCGGATGAAATCTTCCGCGGGAGCCTTACCATCCTGACTTCTCCGGCCAATCTCATCACAGATTACTTTGCACTGGCCAGTCCGGGCGCGGCGTTGCTGAACGCCGGACTCATGACCTATCTCGCCATACTGATCATCCGCCTGAGCCGGGTCCGGATCACGGGTCCACTGGTGGCTGCGGTGTTCACGATGGCGGGATTCTCGTTGTTCGGGAAGAATCTGCTCAATTCCATCCCGATCATGGCCGGGGTGTATCTGTATGCCCTGGTCTCACGCACATCGTTCGATCGCTATCTTCTGCAGGCCTTGTTTGGAACTGCGCTGGGGCCGCTGTTCAGCGAAGTGGCCTTTCATCTTGGTCTTGTGCAACCGATCGGGTTACTGCTGGGCTTCGCTGCGGGCCTCTTTGCGGGATTTGTACTGACGCCGCTGTCGATGCACATGCTTCGCTTCCATCAGGGCTTTAATCTTTACAATATCGGATTCACCGCCGGGATTGTCGGAATGTTTTTCATCGCCGTCCTACGCAATTTCGGCATCGAGATCGGGCTGGTCAATCAAGTCTCCTCCGCAGACAACCTCCCCTACATACTGCTGCTGGGCATTCTTTTCCTTGGGATGCTGGTGGCAGGGCTCCGGATTTCGGGTTGGCGGCTTGCCGGATACGGAAGTCTGTTGCGGCAGTCCGGCCGTCTGGCCGCGGATTTTGTGACCATATCGGGATTTGGTTTGACATTGGTCAATATGGCAGTGCTCGGCTTTTTATCGACCGGGTACGTTCTTCTGGTGGGAGGGCATCTGTCCGGACCCGTGATCGGGGGCATCTTTACCGTGGTAGGCTTTGGTGCGTTCGGCAAGCACCCGCGCAATGTGCTGCCGATTCTGCTCGGTGTCTTCCTGATGGGTCTGGTCAACCATTATGAAGTTGATTCAACTGTTATGCTGCTGGCAGCATTGTTCGGGACCACCCTCGCGCCGATCAGCGGCCACTACGGTCCTCTCGTCGGCATCCTGGCCGGCATGCTGCATACAGCGATGGTCATGAACATCGGGGATCTCCATGCCGGTATGAACCTCTACAACAACGGGTTTTCGGGCGGATTCATCGCGGCTGCGATGGTACCGATCCTCGACGCTCTGAAAGAGATCATCGCCCAGCGGAAGAAGGGAAAACCGGAACCATGAATGGAGCCACACAAAAAGTCAAACGTATCCTGGCGGAACTCCTCGGCTATTATCTGGACCATGAGATCCTGGATGTTCATCTCCGGGTGACACCGGACGGCGGGGGCCACCTCATCGAACTCAGCGGATCCGCGCAGAACGTGCCATCGGATTTTGACACCTTCCGGCAGGCTCTCACAGACGGAGTGCAACCCGAGATGGAGTCGTACTATCTCGAGTTGCTCGACATGGGCTCCGGCAGAGACAATCACTATCTGCTGGGTGCGATGGTGGATCAGGCGGATGTCACCTTTACCGCAGGCGTTTTACGTGTATCGGTGTACATCAAGGACTAGACAGGCAGCGCGTCCCGATGATCGACGCATAGCGCCTACACCGGGGCATTCCAACCGGTCACGCGTGCTCCCAGACGGTTGGCCCAGGCCTCCGTGTACAGCCAGTAGTATGACAGCCCCCGCCTGGCGCGAAACCGCGCGTTACGGGGAAGCGCATACCACAACAGGGAAGGCAGCCCGATCAACGGCCAGTACAGAATGCCCAGAATCAAAGCCTGGAATGTATGTCCGTACTCATGCACCATGTGAGAACGGTCCCACCCGTTTGTCTCCCGCATCCGGTAGCGATCCGGTACAAACAGAAACATCCCGATCGACAGTCCGCCCGACAGCCGTGTCGGAAGATAGGTGACCTGCGCGAGGAGAAAACGTTCCTGATGAAATCCACGCGCATGTCCATACAGCCATCCCAATCCCCCGACGAGATTAACCGGAATCCCCCAGGTCCATTGGCCGACATAAAACAGGATCGCAAGGATCTTGTGCCCGGACGGCATCTAGTCCACGCGCTTCCCGGACCGAACCCGGTACGCGTCTTTCCGGGTATCTGCCGTCATGGCTGCATGACACCCGCAAACACGAGCCACGCAAGTACCGTCTTGGCAACCAGGCTCAAGACGATGTAACCGCGCTCCCCGTATTTGTAGTCCGCCCAGCGGCCAACCCGTTTGTACTGCAGCACCATATTGATCGGGAACAGATTGAAAAACACAAAGTAGGAAGCAGCGATCGCGATCACAAACCAGGGGATTTCCGCCGGATCGGAATTGCCAAAGGCGTTCAGCAGAATCACGATCCAGGGGCCGATCCCGGCCACACACCCGAACACAAAGGATACCCACCGCACCTTTCCCTTCTCTTTGCCCGCGTTCATCTGTTCCATGAGAAGCCCGAACAGGTTCATGCCGGCGTTGAGCAGAAAGATGGCGATCAGCGTATCTACCGCATAGACCCCGAACACCGATGCGATCAGCACGATCATAACGGAAGAACTCAGCGCATACTCATACCAGCGGAAGGGATTGATTCCCTGCTCGATCGAGCGGTTGTAAACCCGGTTGCCTGCAGGCAGAACGATGATGAAATGAGCCAAAGCCGACAACAGCAGGAAGCAGGCCACCAGAATGCCGAACGGCAGACTGCCCGCTTCGCGGGGTTCGGTCACGAGACGCATCTGTGTAGTATCGAAAGTGAGGAAATAAGTGCGCAGCGGCGGGCGAAATGCGGATATTTTGTCGATGGCGATGCTGAACCCCAGCATCAGGGCCCCTTGAATGAAATGCAGAATGCCCATGATCAGATTGAACCGGCGAAGGGAGGGAAGCGTGATTTCTTTGCGCATAGGAATCCTCCTCGCCGCACATCCGGCGGCTTGAGAGCGGCTTGCTGCCGCGGGCCAATCAACACCGCCGCCCCTGGACTGGCCGGTGCGGCTCTTGCCTTCATTGTATCGATCGAAACAAGGTTTCGCGAGCCCTCTATGTTATTCGATTGCTTATGGAACTGCGTAGATCTCCGAACGGGTCAAACCGGCCGCCCGACCGCCTCGCAAGCCAAATACAGATTCCGGCACACGTGCCCTGCATCGAGCAGCGCGCACTTCTGGGCTTTGGTGACATACCTCCATTCGCTGCGGTAGGGGACCACCGTTCAGACAAAGTCGACTGCGGTGCTGTCCATAAACACCTGCCCCAAGGTCGCTTCGGCGATCCGGTCCGTGGCTTTTATTAACGATCGGATACGGGCGAGACGATGTCAGGACGGAAGAAGCGGTATACCCTTTCATCATTTCCCGCAATTCCATGAACCGTGCTTTCGTTTGCTCGTCTTGCATAGCCACACCTCGTGCTCCCGATTATCGTCGTTATAGCTTACGTATAGTAAATCACTCCGTCTTTGACCACCTGGCGCACCGAGGCCAATGCCTCCGGGCCAACAGTCGGATCTTCGGTCAGCAGCAACAGATCCGCGCGGCATCCCGGCTCGATGCGTCCAAGATCCTGTCGACCCAGAAGAGAAGCGCCCCCGCGGGTAGCCGCCCAAATCACTTCCGGCATCGTCAACCCGGCCTGCAAGAGACATTCCATCTCCAGAAAGGGCATGCCGACCGGCGCCCAGGGAGGCTCCTCTCCCAGGTAGTCGTTGCCCAAACCGATCACGCCGCCAGCTCGAACAAAGCGAAGGGTGTTGTCGAGCGCGGCATCCAGAAGTGGCAGATGCGTCCGGTCCGCGAACATCGCAAACATCGACAAGGTCGGAGTCATAACAACGCCATTTCGCACCATCCGTTCGATCAGGGAATCCGGCATTGGATCTATGCAGGTGTGCGCGGATTCATCGATGCCGCAGTCGACCAGAGTTTCCAGCCGGGCTACCCGCGTGACATGCGCTGAGACTGTGTATCCCAATCGGTGTGCCTCATCGCAGATCGCATCCATACAATCCGGTCCCAGCATCGGGAGATTGCGGGTGGATTCGTCGTATCCCTCATCGTAAGCCAGTTTCAGATGGTCCACACCGGTGTCCACCAGACGCCGAACCGCTTCCCGGGCCTCTGCCGGAGAGGAGACCCCGATCGGAGAGAACCCGCCATACCCTCCCGGGGCGGAAAGAAACGGGCCGCAGACCGACAGGGACGGGTATCCCTCCGCGGATGGCAGGCTATCCCGCCACGCGACCGCGTCCTCAGCAGTATGCCGGGATAAGATCCCCTGGTCCCGGATGTGAGTGATCCCGGACCGCAGCCAGCGGTGTAGATTTTCCGTATTGAATCCGTCGTTGTTTTCCATCAGGTGCGCGTGGGTATGGATGAACCCCGGCAGCAGGAATCCGCCTTTCCCGTCGACTGCATTCGCGTCTGCCTCTAACGGAACCACGGACACCTCAGCGACCCTGGCCCCGACAAACAGAACTTCGCCGGCATGCCACTCCATCTTTGCGTCCGGGATCCACACGTTCCGAAGCAATGTCTTTTCCATATCACACATTCCTTCCGTCCGGGTTACATCGTTTTGAGCAAACCACCCGGACCTCCTGATCCATACGAATAAAAGAGAACCGTCCAACAAAGGCCGGTTCCCATTTCCCTGTCATAAACTTTCGTCCTCAATGGGACGGCAGTCAACCGCCCATCAGCGCGGCATGGGCTTCCTTGAGTTTTTCGATGATCTGGATCTTCTGCGGGCATACTGCTTCACAGGCTCCGCAAGCGGTGCAGCTGGTAGCCTTTTCGCTTTCAGGGAAGTTGTTGCGGTAATGCGCGCCGGATCCTTTGAAGTCGTCGTAGATCACCGCCTGGTTGTAGGTGCGGAAGATACCGGGAATATCGACTCCAAACGGGCAGGGCATACAGTATTCGCAACCGGTGCAGGGGACAGCGGCGAGTTCCTCGAACGCAACCCGTGCTTTTTCGACCAGCGCACGCTCATCATCCGTGAGGAATCCGGGTGTTGCATATTCAGCGACCGCCATGTTCTCGTCCAGCTGATCCTGTGCATTCATGCCGCTGAGCAGCAAGGCAACTTCGGGCTGATCCCAGAGCCATGCCAGTGCCCAGGCAGCCGGCGAACGGCGAACCGGAGCCGAATCCCAAATCTTTGCTACCGCGGCAGGGGCAGGTTTGGCCAGTTTGCCACCCAGCAGCGGTTCCATCACGATAACCGCGATATCCTTGGCCGCCGCATAGTGGAGGCCTTCGGTACCAGCCTGGTTGGTCTGATCCATGTAGTTGTACTGGATCTGGCAAAAATCCCAGTCGTGCGCATCGATCATCTCTTTGAATACCGTGACGTTGTCGTGGAACGAGAACCCCGCATACCGGATGCGGCCGTCTGCTTTCGCCTTTTGCAGGAACTCGAAGGCTTTGAGCTCCTGGAGCTCATTCCAGCGGTCTCCGCTGATCGCATGCAACATGTACATGTCGATGTGGTCGGTTTCCAGTTTGGCGAGCTGTTCGTTGAGCAGGCGGTCAAAATCCTCCGGCGTCTTCACGTTCCAGACGGGGCATTTGGTCGCGAGGAACACCTTTTCACGGTATCCGTCCT
>CAZBKR010000002.1:16802-37419 GCA_964492455.1 uncultured Oscillospiraceae bacterium | reverse complement strand
GAAATCGATCTTGCCGTCAGCATCAACACCGGAATCCGGCAGTCCCCTGCGCGCAACCGACGGAGCACCTCGATTCCGTCGAGAAGCGGCATCATGACGTCCAGGATCGCGATATCATACCCGCCGGCGGACAAATAATCCAACGCATCCTGCCCGTTGTATACGGCGTCGACAGTGTAGTGATTGTATTGCAGGATGGCAACAAGTGCGTTTGACAGCTCCCGTTCATCCTCAGCCAGCAGCAGGTGCATCTGATCTCTCCCCGCTTTCCTGCCCACATGATACGCCCGTTCGGCGAGAAGCACACGATGCCAACCGCCGCGCCAGGTGATCCATATGCCGGTTGTCAGTACCGCAGCAGCCTCCGAAAATCCGAAGCACGCATGCCTCCCGCAGACGGACCATCTCTTCCGCAAAGTCCGCCGGGTCGGAGCTTTGCGACCCGGTGGCACTGTCCAACTCTGCATACGGCAGGAGCGACGTGCTCCTGGATCAACGAAGCCTCTCGTTTCGCCGCAAGCATGCGTTCCCGCTTGGGCCGCTCTGCCAGCACCCCTTCCATCAGGATAGCGGAACGGGATACCAGACATTCGATAAGTCCCACGTGTGACTTCCCTCCGATGATGTGTGCGTACATCGCAAAAGGCGATCGATTTCCAGTCGTATAAACCATACACTTCTCTCGCACCGGTGTGCTAGACTCTGGCTGTCGGGCATCCGTTTTTTATGTGGCATCGCAGGCCTTTCCGGGAGGAATCCTCAGATGGATCGTCAGTCCCTGTTTCTAAGAATCCAGGATCGATTGCAGCGCCTTTGCATTCCGTTTCAGTCGGGCACCGGTGCCGATTTCGTGATCTCCCACACGTTTCTGGACGCGGGGTGGAGCACCGGTGCCAGGCGGATCGATTATGAGGCATCCATCCTGCTGGACGAGCCGGACCGGGACGTCTCTTTCTGGGAACGTACGACTGAGACCGGTGGCGGAATATCGGGTGGTTTCGGCGGAGGTGCCTGGACCCAAAGCGGCACCACTCTGTTCCGCAAGGTCAAAAGCGTTCAGTACGGACCGGATGGAAAAGCCTACGAAATTGAGCTGGATCTGGGAGCCCTCCCCAAGGCGGTCAAAGAGGAAGTCCGGCAGGCCGGATGGCGATTTCACACCGTACTGCGAAAGGAAAGAGCACAATACAAGCCGGGGCAACCCCCTCCGCCCCAGACAATCCCCGCTGCTGCGATACCGGTACAACCTCCGCGCGTCCCGATCGCCGACGGTTCGTTTTACTGTATCCGGTGCGGTACGCGACTGCCCGCGGGTTCGCGGTTCTGCGGCAAATGCGGGCTGCCGCAGCGGCAAGGCTGAGGCGACGGCACCCTCTTTCGAAATGCGATGACACCCGCTATAATGTGCGAATAGAAGCCGATTGTGTCTGACGGTCAGGGAACAACCCTGTTCCGCGGCACTGGGTCCGGGACTCGCGGTACGCCGCGGGAACCGGCCGTATACATCACCGATCCATCCGCCCGCCATTGCAGATCAGTCCAGGCTGTCCGTATAGACCCGTCGCCGCGGCACATGTGCCGTTCCGACGGGGTTATTGGCATTCTTTCCCATCCATTTTCGATCGGTCATCCAATGCCGGTATGGACAGCGGACGGCAAGTGCAATCACTCGTAAGACAAGAGGTTGATATGGAAAA
Organism: uncultured Oscillospiraceae bacterium; assembly: GCA_964492455.1. GTDB lineage: Bacteria > Bacillota > Clostridia > Saccharofermentanales > UBA5734 > JAAYKS01. Next base: position 35,722 of record CAZBKR010000002.1, on the reverse strand, counting down.
TACCGTTGACAGAATCCAGCGGCTCCGCAAGGAACGGAACGCTGTTATTCTCGCCCATTACTATGAAAATCCCGAGATTCAGGACATCGCTGACATCGTGGGAGACTCGTTCGAGCTCGCGCGAAGAGCACAGCACGCCACCGAAGACGTCATTGTTTTGTGCGGTGTTCGGTTTATGGCCGAAACCGCAAAACTGCTCAATCCCGGAAAAACCGTGCTGCTGCCGGTTCCCGACGCCGGGTGTCCGATGGCCGACATGGTTACCCCCGCCGACGTGCGTGAGATACGCTCGCGTGAACCCGGCGCAGCGGTCGTCTGCTATGTCAATTCGTCCGCTGCGGTCAAAGCGGAGAGCGATATCTGCTGCACCTCTTCCAACGCCGAACGGATTGTCCGCTCCCTGCCGCAGCACACAGTCATCATGCTGCCGGACAAAAACCTCGCGGATTTTATCACGCGCGCGGTACCGGAGAAACGGATCCTGCCTTATGCCGGGTTTTGCCCGACCCACCACCAGCTAACAGAGGAAGATGTCGCACAGGCCCGCCGCTCGCTGCCTGGTGCGCCTGTCCTCGTACATCCCGAATGCGAGCCGGAAGTTGTGGCTGCAGCGGATTTTGCGGGCAGCACCGCCCAGATCCTGTGGCGGGTAGCCAAAGGGCCTGAACCGGCATTCTTGATCGGCACCGAGGAAGGCGTCCTCCACGCAATCGCCAAAGCCGCGCCGGACAAGATCCTCCAGGTGGTTTCGGACAAGCTGGTCTGCCCCGACATGAAAAAAATCCGGCTGGAGGACGTGGCGGATTGTCTGGACTCTCTTCAGCCTTCCATTTCGATTCCTGACACGATCCGGGCACGCGCCATGCAGGCGGTCACCCGCATGATGGAGGTCTCCGATGCGCCGGTATCTGTATGACGGTTCTCTGAAAGACGCCCCTGTCGAGCATTTTGATGTCGTGGTGGTCGGTCAGGGCATCGCGGGACTATATACGGCACTGCGCCTGGATCCCTCGCTCAAATGTGCCCTCCTGGCCAAAAGCGATCCGCAGACCAGTTCCTCCTGGCTGGCCCAGGGCGGCATCGCGGCGGTCATGATCGCGGAGGACACCCGCGCCTCACACATCGAAGACACGCTGGTCGCCGGGGCCGGGTTGTGTGACGAGAAAGCTGTGCGCATGCTGATCGCTGAGGGTCCGCGGGACGTCCAGACCCTGATCGACTGGGATGTACCGTTTGATCTCGACGACACCGGCAATGTGCGGCTCACACGCGAGGGCGGTCACAGTGCCAACCGGATTTTGCATTGCGGGGGCGACGCCACCGGCCGTGGTGTCACACAGCGGCTCGCGGAAATTGCCGGCGGCCGCCCCAATCTGTGGATCCGTGACCAGGCTTTTCTGATCGACGTGATCGTCGAAGACGGAGAAACCGCAGGAGTGGTCGCCTGGGACAACGGGTACCGCATCTTCCAGGCGCCGCATGTGGTTCTGTGTACCGGCGGCATCGGCCAGACCTACGAGTATACGACCAATCCGGCTTCTTCAACCGGGGACGGTATCGCCGCTGCTCTCCGCGCGGGGGCAGCCGTCCAGGATATGGAGTTTGTCCAGTTTCATCCCACCGCCCTGATGTCCCGCGATCCCTCCCGGCGTTTCTTTCTGATTTCGGAAGCTTTGCGTGGAGAAGGTGCGGTCCTGCGCAATGTTCAGGGGGAACGGTTCATGCAGGGAAAGCATCCGCGTGCGGAACTCGCCCCGCGGGACATTGTCACACGCGAGATCATGCGGGAGATGGAGCGGACCGGGTCGACGTTTGTCTATCTCGACAGCACACACCGTTCTCCGGACTATCTGCGTGACCGCTTCCCGACTATCCATGAGGAGTGTCTGCGCCAGGGCATCGATATTGCGCGGCAGTGGATCCCCGTCCGCCCTGTTCAGCACTACATGATGGGCGGGATCCTCACCGGCCTGGACGCGATGAGCAATGTTCCGGGTCTGTATGCGGTCGGGGAGTCTGCCTGTACCGGAGTACATGGTGCCAATCGTCTGGCCAGCAATTCTTTGCTCGAATGTCTGGTATTCGGCCGGCATTGCGCCCAGTCCATCGGGGGCTCCGGGCGCAGTATCCGCAAGGATGCCGTTCCTGTTCCACGTCCGTCTCTGCCAGCGGGCAAAGCGGATCTGCCTGAGCTGCGCTGGCTGTTGCGTCACCGCATGATGCGAAACGCCGGTATCGTGCGCCGGACACAGGACATGCATGACACGCTTGCATTCGTGCGGGATATGAAGAATACGCTGGAAACCGCCGCCGTCACCACGCTCGACCATGTCGAGCTGCTGGATATGGCCACGGTTTCCGAAGCGGTCCTTGCGGCCGCACTGGATCGCACCGCGAGCGTCGGTGCCCACTACCGCGAATCCGACCCGGAAGAAGCCGCAGAAATTGTCGGACTTCCGAATATGTCTCAAGGAGGAGTCAACGCATGAACTGGACAATGATCGATCCGATTCTGGAAAACGCGATCCGGGAAGATCTCGGGTCGGGGGACATAACCACAGCCGGCATCGGTTTGAAAGCCCGGATCTCCAAAGGCCGGTTTGTCGCCAAGGAGGACGGCATCGTCTGCGGACTGGAAGTCGCACGCAGGGTATTCCTGCACGTAGACCGGCTATGCGGCGAAGAGGAACCTGTCTTCATGGAAATCCTGACAGCAGAAGGAGATCCTGTCAGGAAGGGAGACGTGCTCGCTACCATCCAGGGGCCCGCCGCACCGATTCTTTCGGGAGAACGGGTCGCGCTCAATTTTCTGCAGCACCTGTCCGGTATCGCAACCCGGACCGCGGATGCGGCAAGGCAGATTCAGGGCACACAAGCCCGCATCGTCGACACACGCAAGACCACTCCGGGGCTCCGGGTACTGGAAAAATACGCGGTACGGACCGGAGGAGGTACAAACCATCGATTCAATCTCTCGGACGGCGTCCTCATCAAAGACAACCACATTGCCGCGGCGGGCGGCATTGCCGCTGCCGTAGCGGCAATCCGAAAGGTTGCCCCGCATACCCTGCGCATCGAAGTCGAAGTAGAGTCGCTCGATCAGGTGGCTGAAGCGCTGGCCGCGGGAGCGGATATCCTGCTGTTGGACAATATGTCCAGTGAGCTCATACGTGCCGCGGTCGAACTGGTCGCAGGGCGCGCGTTGACCGAGGCGTCGGGCAACATGGGGGACAGGGACCTGCGCGAGGTTGCGGCAACCGGGGTGGATCTCATATCGATCGGTGCGCTTACGCACTCCGTGCGTGCGATGGACATCAGCCTGCGGTTTACCTGAACTGTTTGCTGATATCCGGTCGGGCGTTACCGTGTCGCCACAAGCACACAGGCCTGGACGGCTTCGAGTCCCAGCTCTTCAATCCGTGCCATCAGCTCCTCATTGTGGGTGCCGGGCTGGAGCCACAGGTATTTGATCCCGAGTTTGGCAGCCTCTTCGACAACAGACATGCCGCGGGCGGGCGGGATGACAAAATTGACGACATCCGGCACCACCGGAAGCGCAGAAAGAGTCGGATAACAAGGGTCTTCCTCGACGGTTTCATACCCGGGATTGACCGCGTACACTTCATATCCCTTCCGCTTGAGTTTCTTATAGATCATGTTCCCGTATTTCTCCGGGTTTCGGTTGGCACCGACCACGGCCCAGACCTTCTTTTCCAACATTGTTTCTTCCAGCATTTCAGCCACCTCCGGCTCGGTTGATGCATGATTGCGGTTCATATCGAATCCAGTATAGGGGATTTGACCGGAATGGAAAGTGACTACATTACACAGGTGCTGTATTCAGCCGGAGAAGCCCGATGGCTGTGACCTTTCCTTTTTTCAGCAAAACCGCTATAACGGTATCAAAATGAAAGGAGCCCGGACGGCATGCATGTCTATGTTCGGCCGCTCAAACGGACCGACGGCCAGGATTCCGCACTGTATGCGATGGCACAGGAATGTCCCTCCGAAGAGAACGGATTTCTAAACGGGGCACACGGTCTCTCGCGAACCGGTTATGCTTCCTGGGTGCTGCGGCAGGACGAAATTGCACGGGGCATGAAGCTCCCGCCCGGGTTTGTTCGCCAAACCGTCTACTGGATGTATGACAACGACCGTCCGGTCGGGAGTGCCAAACTCCGATACGAACTGACCGCCGCGCTGCGCGTCGAAGGCGGGAACATCGGCTACGGTGTCCGTCCTTCTGAACGGGGCAAGGGATATGGCCGGCTCCTCCTGGGTCTGATGCTTGCGGAAGCAGGACGGCAGGGGCTCGACCGTGTTCTCATAACGATCAACAATGACAACCTGCCCTCTCTCCGGGTTGCCCGGGCCAACGGAGGCCGGCTGGCACGGCAGACGGACGAACGCTCTTACTTCTGGTTCGACACCCTGATGGAACCCCTGTCATGACTAACCCCACAGTCTTCAAATAAAGGCATCTGGGCATCTGTGTCACAATGCAGATCGACCAACTGCTGATGCCTCAGTCGGCGGGGCTGACTTCGACCGCACAGGCAAACGCTTTCCGGACGACCTCCCGTTTTTCTCCGGTCAACCGGATGACGCCGCGCTCCCGGATGTCGGCAGACGAGGCGCCTATCATGACTTCAAGATCGCCGGGCTCGACGACAAACCGCATATCGCGATCGTAGAACCCGAGCTGGTCGGTGGACACACGGAATGACACCCGCTTCTTTTCACCCGGCACCAGCGCGACCCGTTTGAACCCGGACAGTTCCTGGACCGGACGGGTCACGTCGGACAGGCTGTCGTGCAGATAGAGCTGTACCACTTCTTCGCCCGCGACCTCCCCGGTATTGGCGACCGTCACCGATACCTCGAATGTGCCGTCGACCGGGACCTCCGCGGGGATCGACAACCCGGAATATCCGAATGTGGTGTACGACAATCCGTGTCCGAACGGATAGAGCGGTTTCACACTCTCGTCGACATAGTCGATTTTCCAGTTGGAACGCCCGCCCGACGGCCGGTGGCTGTAAAACACCGGGATCTGGCCGGCGGAACGGGGGAAGGTGATCGGGAGTTTGCCCCCCGGGTTCGTGTCCCCGAACAATACGCCGGCAATTGCGGCCGCCCCTTCTTCCCCTGGGAACCAGGCTTCGACGATCGCGTTCAGGTGTGCGTCTTCCCAGACCAGGGTGTAGGGGCGTCCCGTGATCAGGATCAGAACGACCGGCTTGCCCGTCGCGTGAACCGCGCGGAGGAGTGCGCGCTGTTCTCCCGGGAGCTCCAGTGAAGCGCAGTCGCGCGCTTCACCGGAGGTGCAGTCGGTAATAAGACCCGCTTTGTCTCCCAGCACCAGCAAGACGACATCCGCGGACTGCGCAGCTGTCACCGCTTCATCAAACCCGGCGCGCGCCTCTTCTTCGGATTGGCCGGGCAGCGGCAGAACATCGCATCCCTTGGCGTACAGCCATTCGACATCCGCACCGTCGACCGCCTTGCGCAGTCCTTCGAGTACGGTGTCCATCGCGGGCATCGCGTCCTCGACACTCACCCGGTCTTCCGGCACCGCGGTTCCTGCGAAATTGTCGGTGATCTGGTCGATCTGTGACTCGATATGGGAGGGGTATGTGTAATCTCCCAGCATGTTGCGGACACTGTCCGCGTTGGGACCAATCACCGCGATCTTTTTCTTGTCACGGGACAACGGCAGGATGCCGTCGTTTTTGAGCAAGACGATGGATTTCTCCGCAGCCAGTCGCGAGAAAGCTCGGTTGCCGTCGGTGTCAAACCGGGCTTCCACCCCTTCTTCGTCAACGTAGGGTTTTTCGAACAGTCCGAGCCGGAATTTCATTTCGAGCACCCGGCGCACGGTCTTGTCCACCAGCGCGGGATCCACCAGTCCTTTTTCCACGGCCTCGACCAGCGGGGCGGCATAGCAGTCGGTGGAGGGAAGTTCGACGTCGACACCGGCCTCCAGTGCCATGCGGGCGGCATCGTCCTTGTCGGCCGCCGCGCCGTGGTAGTCGTAGATCATGTTGATCGCAAAATAGTCGCTCACGACCAGGCCGTCGAATCCCCACTGATCGCGCAGCACGTCCTGCAGCAGCCAGCGGTTGGTGTGACAGGGGATGCCGTCGATCTCGTGATAACCCGGCATGATCGAACGCAGTCCCGCCTCGCGAACCGCGGCTTCAAACGGATAAAGATAAGTCTCCAGCAATTCACGCTGCGGAATGTGGACCGGGGCCCAGTTCATGCCGCCTTCTGACATCCCGTAGCCGACAAAATGCTTGCCGGTCGCAAGAATGCCGTCTTCCAGACGGTCACTTTGCAGGCCGCGGATGTAGGAGGTGCCCATCTGTGCGGTCAGATAGCGGTCCTCTCCATAAGTTTCCTCTGTCCGGCCCCAGCGCGGATCACGTGTGATGTCCAACAGCGGGGCGAGCGCCTGGCGTGCGCCCATTGCCATCATCTGGGTGCGGATAATCCGCCCCATTTCTTCCGCGAGTCCGGGTTCGAACGCCGCTCCGATGCCGATCGCCTGGGGAAACACATTGGCTGCGCGGGTAAGCAGTCCCGAGCAAGCCTCTTCATGCAAGATCGCCGGGATCCCCAACCGGGTCTGTTCCACCAGATAGCGCTGAATTTCATTTGCGGTACGGGCCGCAACCGATGGCAGCAGGTTGCTGGCGCCACCCAACCGGGTGATCTGGCCGATTCCTTCCCGCATCAGCGGGGCGGCCTTCTCCTGGTTGAACCGAAAATCGCGCAGGATTTCGTAAATCCATACACTGGTGAGCTGCTGGGCTTTCTCCACCAGCGTCATGCGGGACATCAGGTCGTCCACACGCTCCGTAACCGATCTGGTCGCGTCTTTGTAGATCATCTGTATTTCCTCCGGTTCATTGACTCCAATTGGTTGTCACGGCGCCATGATAGCATATCGGCGTGGTCTGTCGAAACCGGCAAAGGGATTCGCTAGCGATGTCGTCCGTGGTTCTTGTACTTTGCATTCCATTGCTTATACGCATCACCGCAGTGGGCTACATCCAACATCAGCAGCAGAATTTCTCTGTCCAGAATCTCCGCAAGAATCCGGTAATCCCCAACACGATAACGCCACAGTCCGGCTAGCCCTCCGGAAAGTGCTTCTCCCACGTGTCTGGGATTGGCGGTTGCGGAAAGATTCTTGTCAATCCATGCAACGAGGATCGCCGCGTGTTGGCGATCCATCATCTGTAAGGCTTTGATAGCGCGGCGCTCCACTATGAGTCGGAAATTCGGGTGCTCCGGGTCAGAAGACATGATTCTTACTCCTATTGTAGATATTTTATAATATTATACAACATCATACAATTGGATGTATTGTTTTTATATAACGCAGTACTTCTGGATCATGGATGAAATCCCAGCACTCGTTTGGTCTCTTCCCAATCGAGAGACTGGTCGTTCTCCACATGCTCCGCCCAAGCTTGCTGTGCAAGATCAATATCGATTTCTTCCTCTATCACACGCATAACAGCTGTCCTGATAAGTGAAGAAACAGATAATTTTTTCACCTCTGCATAAGAACGAATCAACATTTCCTCAGATGCAGAAACACGGGCATTGATCAAAGCCATCGTACAGCCCTCCGTCTGTATTACAATGTAATACAGACAATATATCTCGTCAAGCAGCTGCCTGCTAAACAAACAGCAGAAGACTGACCGCCATGACCGCCATGCCGGCGACCATCGAGTAAACCGCGCGGTGCGCCTCCCCGTATTCCCGTGCCGCGGGCAGCAGCTCGTCCAATGAGATGAACACCATGATGCCGGCAACCATCCCGAACAGCACGCCGAAAGTGGTGTCGTTGAGGAAGCGGGACAGCACCAGATAGCCGATCAGAGCACCCAGCGGCTCGGCGAGTCCGGACAGAAATGAGAGGCGAAAGGCTTTGCCGCGGCTTCCGGTGGAAAAATAAATCGGAACCGAAACCGCCAGCCCTTCGGGAATGTTGTGGATTGAGATGGCGACAGCGATCGCGATACCGAGTGAAGGATTCTGGAGAGCCGCTGCAAATGTCGCGATGCCCTCCGGAAAATTGTGGATTGCGATCGCCAACGCACTCATGACACCCATGCGCATCAGCTTTCCGTGATGGGCGTGCGGGCCTTCCCCGCCCGGCAGGATTTCCTCGACCATGCGGGATTCGTGCGGGTTCTCCCCCGACGGGACCAATCGGTCAATGGTCGCGATCAGCAGAATCCCGGCGAAAAAAGACCCGGCCGCGGCCCAGCTGCCCGCTCGCGTGCCCAGTGCTGACACCAGCGAATCCTGGGCTTTGGACAGGATCTCCGCAAACGAAACATAGATCATGACCCCGCCTGAAAAGCCGAGAGCCATCGCGAGAAAGCGGGTGTTGGTCTTTTTGGTGACCAGTGCGAGGACGCTCCCGATGCCGGTCGAAAGACCGGCGAACAACGTCAACGCAAAGGCAAACAGGACGGTCTTTGTGTCATACATGCAGTTTGTTCCTCATTGCATTTCGGAGTTACCGGTTTATGGCATCACGGGTTCTGTAGCACCCGTGTCCGGATCCAGCCGAACCATCGTACCGTTCTGGGCGTCGAGCACATAGAACGTGCCCTGCACAATGCACACCCGGGGCATGGTTCCCTCGAGGCGTGCGATCTCGACCGGTTTCGCGCTCACGTTGGTCAGATCCAGACTGTAGAGAACCGGGAGACTGTCGACGTATCCGGTGTAGTAAAGCGTCCGGCCGGTTGTATCCGTATTGAGCGAAGGAATCGAAGCATGGGTACCGACGGCCGCAAGCGCGGAAGGTTCTCCCAGGCTGGGCAGCAGATAAACGGTTTCGCCCGCGCCCTGCCGGTCAACATACAGGAATTGGTCGTTTGTGTTGTAGAACAAATGGTGGACGGATTGGAACGCGGTTCCCTTGTAGACGGTCGACTTGCCCATACCGGTGTTCGCACTCACGCGGTAGTCGCCCTCCCCCGAGATATAGTACACGCGGTTGCTTCCCATGCTGGGTTCTCTGATGCCGTCGCCGCTGTAGATCCCTTTGGGATGGTCGTCTTCTCCGTCATAGAGCAGCACCAGCTGCCCGCCCTGCAGCAGCTGGATGTAATGGTTGGTCCTGCCGGCATAGGTGCAGGATCCGTCCGCGAGCTTGACCAGCCCGCTTCCGTCACGGGAAACCCGATAGAACGCCTGATCCGAAGAAGAGATGAAATAATAATGGTTCTCCCCCACAAGGAGGTGGGACGGCCGGTCCGGGCGTTCGAGCAGCGTGGTGGTTGTGCCGGTCTTTGGATCGTATCGCAACAGCGCCCCGTTGATCCCCAGCACATGGGATGCGGTCACAGGGTCGTAGACCGCAAATCCGCCGTTGGCCAGGTTGCCGTTGGTGTTTCCGAACAATCCGGCTCCCGCAGGCATCGGGGCGGTGGTGGTGACAGCGGTAGTGGGCAGGGTGGTTGGAGCCGTGGCGGTCGTGCCGGCCGGAGTCGTCGAGGGAGAGACGATGCCGGTGGATGCTGTGGTCGGTTTGGCGGTCGTAGTGGTGCCGGCGGGTGCGGTGGTCTTTGCAGGACCGAACCGGATGCTGACGCAGCCCGAAAGCATCGGCAGCAAAATCAGAACGAGCATCACGCTTGCGAGAATAAAAAACGGGCGGTTTCTTGCAATCATGAGGATTCCTCCGCTTGTCTTTATCTTCGATTGATTCCTGTAAATACCATACCATCCCGGACGGCCGCCCGCCAGATGAGGTAAAATCTATGCATCCGACCATCCCTCAACAGGAGGCATCACCATGAACGAGACCATCCGAAATATTCTGGAACGCGCAAGCATCCGCGGTTTTTCCGCCACCCCCCTCACACAGGACGAACGGGATCTGCTCGTCCAGGCTGTTCTGGCTTCTCCCAGCGGGATGAACGCACAGCCCTGGCATTTTACCTTTGTGGCGGATCAGCCCACCATAGCGGCGGTCAGCGAAGCCGCACTGGACACCTTCCGGCGTGCCGGCAACCAAACCGTGCTCGACCGCATGGCCGCCCGGCACCCCAGTCTGTTCTACGGAGCTGCTGTGGTGGTGTTCGTCTCCCTCGCTCCCGGAGCGTCCCCGATCGAAGCGGGTATCGCGGCGCAAACCCTCGCGTTGGCAGCCCGTTCACTGGGGCTCGGTTCCTGCATCATCGGATTGGCAGGCGCGGCCTTTTCAGGACCGGACGGACCCGCACTCTCGGAGCGTCTCGGATTTCCGGATGGGTATGAGTTCGGTATTTCCGTGGCGATCGGACATCCGGCCGTCGAAAAAGCACCCCACGAGGCCGATCCGGACAAAATCACCTGGATCGGTTGATCCGCCCAAGCAGGCGGAGGATTTTCCAGGAGCGAAGAAAAGGGAGCGAGTGCGTCACTCGAACCAGACGAGGATGCGTGTCCCCTTGACCTCGACCCGGTACGTTGTCGCATCGGCAGGTTTCCTGCTCAAGAAGAGCACCCGGGCAGGCCGCACATTTTGTCCTGTTGTGAGGTCGAACGCGGCTCCGTGGTTGGGACAGACAATGAGGTTTCCCTCCCGCTTTCCCTCGGACAGGCTGCCGCCCATGTGCGGGCACCGGTCGGCTATCGCATAGAACTGCCCGTCGAGATTGGCCAGGAGGACTTTGGTACCGTCGATCGACACGCGTTTGAGCGTCCCGGCCGGGATTTCGGTCGTATTGGCGACATCGACTGGTCTCATACTGCACCCTCCGTTTCGGATGGGCCGATGGCGGCCGGATCCGTCTTGATACCACCATCATACCGCATCGGGGCGAGTGTCATTCCACATCCGGCGTGCTATGCTGATGAGCGGGACCGTCCGACAAAAATATCAGGAGGGAAGCCATGAAAGCGATTGTCCTGTATGAAAGCAAAGCCGGATATACCGGCAAATATGCCGTCTGGCTGGCGGAAGCGCTCGGGTGTCAAGCCTGCGAGCTGCACACGTTCGACGCCGCCGCGCTGGGGGACTGCGATACCGTGGTTTTTGGCGGCGGACTTTACGCGGGCGGCATCAACGGTCTGAAATCCTTCCGCTCTCTTTTGCGCGCCCGCCAGGGGCAGGACACGCGCGTCGCGGTGTTCGCCACGGGCGCCTCTCCGGCGCGCGAAGAAGTGGTGGCGGAAATCCGCGACCGCAACCTCTCCGATGAAGAAAAAGAGCGTTTCGGATTCTTTTACTTGCGCGGCGGATTCGATTACAGCCGTCTGAACCGAACTGACCGGTTTGCGATGAGTCTGCTCCGTTTGAAGCTTCGGCTGACGCCCGCCAAAAAGAGGACCGGCGACGCGCGCGGTATGCTGGCAGCGTACGAAAAGCCGGTGGATTTCACCCGCAAGAGAAATCTTCGCCCGCTGCTGTCCTGGCTGGGTGTGATCCCGGAAGCGGAACACTGACCGCGTCCCGAAGTCCTCTCCCGATCTGCGTCCTTACGGTGTGCCGGTTTTGCGTCCGGACGCCAGCGCTTTGGCCGCGGCACGCGCAAGCGGGCGCTTGTAGTCCGCGCTCCAGCGGTTGACGCCGATCAGGTCAAAGATCACCGCGCCGGTGTGGCGGCAAAACCGATCCATCTGCTCCAGACAGGTCAGCACACCGTTCCCGGTCCCGCCCGCGGACGCGACCAGCAGTACCGGCTTACCGGACAGTGCCCCTTCGCCCCCGAACTGACACCGGCGGAACCGGTCCAGAAAGCTTTTCAATGTTTCCGCGGTCTCGCCCCAATAGACCGGTGTGACCAGCACGACTGCGTCCGCGGACGCAATCCGATCGGACACCCCGGTGAAACCGTCGTCTCCAAAGGCACATATGTGAGTAGAACGGCAGGTGCCCCACCCTTCACCGCACACGTGGCATCTCTCGATTCCGTAGTCGGACAGCCGGATTTCTTCCCGCTCCGCCCCGGCTTCGGCGATTCCTTGCCGGAGCTCTTCCGTCACCGATTCACACAACCCGGTCTTCTTGGGATTTCCCGACAGAATCATCACTCTCATACCCGTTCCTCACTTTCTGGCCACCCAGGTCTTCGTCTTCCAATATGGTAGGATGAGAATGTAAGAGCCGTCAATGCCGGCAATGGCAGGAGGGTGCGAAGATGCGTGTCGGAACCGTCAAAGAGATCATGCGCCATGAGTATCGTGTCGGCCTGACCCCGGACAGTGTCCGCGCTTATGTCCGGGAAGGACACGAGGTTTACGTTGAAGCCGGTGCGGGCGAAGGGGCAGGGTTCTCGGATAGTGAATACCTCGCCGCCGATGCGGTAATCGTTCCGGACGCTGCCGCTGTATTCGGACTGTGCGACATGGTGGTCAAGGTCAAGCAGCCGCTGCCCGAAGAGTATCCGCTGCTGAGACCTGAACGGATTTTATTTACATACCTCCATCTGGCCGCTTCTCGTGACATGACTGACGCCCTGCTGGCGGCACGCGTCACCGGTGTGGGATACGAGACGATCGAGGACCGCGCGGGCGGACTCCCCTGCCTGTTGCCCATGAGCCAGATTGCCGGGCGCCTCAGTGTCCAGGAAGGCGCCAAGTATCTTGAGCGCCCGTTCGGGGGACGCGGTGTACTGCTGGGAGGTGCTCCGGGTGCGCCGAGGGGCAAGGTTGCAATTCTGGGCGGGGGCACTGTCGGGATGAACGCCGCGCGTATCGCCCTTGGTTTGGGTGCTGATGTGACCGTACTGGATATCGATCCCGGGCGTCTGTCTGAACTGGAAGACCGGTTCGACGGCCGTGCTACAACGCTCCTGAGCACCGATGAACATATCTCCTCTGTGCTCCGGGAAGCCGATCTCGTCATCGGGGCGGTACTGGTACGCGGTGCCGCCGCCCCCCGGCTGGTGCGTCATGCCCATCTGCCTTTCATGAAGGCAGGTGCAGTCATCGTTGACGTTGCGATTGATCAGGGAGGTTGCTGTGAAACCAGCCGGGTTACCTTCCATGACGATCCCGTTTTCCTGGTGGAAGGCATCGTCCACTATTGCGTCTCCAACATCCCGGGTGCGGTTCCGCGCACTTCCACACAGGCACTCAACGCCGCGACTTTGCGGTATGGTCTCAGAATCGCTGGTCTGGGTCTCGACGCGGCCTGTGCATCAGACGCCGGACTGGCCCGCGGCGTCAACCTGCGCGGCGGCGAACTGACGCACAACGCAGTCCGTGCCTGGTACGAATCGGGCGACTGAACTTTTCGACGCTTACGACCGGGGACCCGAGCCAGGCGTCAGGAGAGATCGGCTTCCGCCTCGAGGATCCTGCGGCACTCCTCCAGTACGGCGTTTTGTTTTTCGTCCAGTTCCGGATAGGAAAGCGGCAGCCGTTCGAGTGTGTCCGCCACGATTTCCGACACCAGCAACCGTGCGAACCATTTGCGATCGGCCGGCACGATGTACCAGGGCGCGTATTCGGTCGCGGTCGAGCGGATCGTGTCTTCGTAGATATCCTGATATTTGTCCCAGTGCTGCCGCTCTTCCACATCACCCGCGGAGAATTTCCAGTGTTTTGCGGGATCCTGAATCCGCTTCAACAGCCGCTCGCGCTGCTCTTCCGCGGATAGATGCAGGAAAATCTTGACGACCACGATGCCGTTCTCCACCAGATACCGCTCATAGTCTCGAATCTGCCGGTGCCGGTCCTCCCATACGGTTCCATCTGATAATTCAACCGGCATATTCTGGGCTGCCAGCAGATCGTGAAGACGGACCACCACCACATCCTCGTAGTAGGACCGGTTGAAAATCGCGATGTTCCCGCGTGCGGGTAAATGCGCCTGCGCCCGCCAGAGGTAATCGTGGTCGATCTCGTCCGCCGTAGGCGCTTTGAACGATTTGACCTGCACACCCTGGGGATTGAGCCCGCTCATGACATGCTTGATCACACCGTCTTTGCCTGCCGCGTCCATCGCTTGCAGAATGAGCAAAACCCCGTATCTGTTGTGTGCGAACAACACTTCCTGTCGTTCACGAAGCCGCTCGATATTGGCAGCCAGCAGCGCGTCCGCCTCTTTTCCTTTGCGCAATCCGGCAGCATCGTCCGTTTCGTGATCTCTGAGGTGGTTACCTTTCGCCTGGGTGATACGATACTTCGACAAATCCATGGCACCCTGCCTCCCTCCATCTGTGCGATCCCGTCGTGGCAGTACGGGTTGTACAGCCACGGTCTCATTATGGCACAACCCTGATGTGAGCCGGACGGCAACCCTATGCATTTGACAGAGCGGGGGGCAAATGATACGTTCCTGTATGTCATATCGGATTCATATAACGAGGTGAAAACATGACACTGGAAGTCCGCTCGGTCACAAAGTCGTTTGGTCCCAAAGAAGTCCTGCGCCAGGTTTCTTTCACGGCACGTTCGGGTGCCGCTCTGGGGCTGTTAGGCAGAAACGGTGCGGGTAAAACCACAGCGATCCGTATCATCATGGACGTGTTCCCCGCCGATGCGGGTGACGTGCTGTTTGATGGAAAGCACATCCGCCAGGCAGATGTGCGGATTGGATACCTTCCTGAGGAACGCGGACTGTATCCAAAAGTTCCCATCGGACGGCAGCTGTCTTATCTCGCACGGCTTCGCGGACTCTCCCGCGCGGAAGCAGCCGCTTCAGTCCACCACTGGCTGGATCGTCTCGGCATGCAGGAGGTGCACGATAAAAAACTGGAAACGCTCTCGAAGGGCAACCAGCAGAAGATCCAGCTCGCGCTCGCTCTGATCGCAGATCCACAGATCATCATTCTGGACGAGCCTTTTTCCGGGTTGGACCCTGTCAACGCGCAACTGCTCAAAGATATCGTAAACGAACAGGTCGAAAAGGAAAAAATCGTGCTCTTCTCCAGCCACCAGATGGGGTATGTCGAGACGTTTTGCGACGAGGTTGCGATTCTCAACGGAGGATCGATCATCCTGTCCGGTGCGATCCGCACAATCCGCCGGACCTATCCCCGTACGCGACTGTCCGTACGCGTCGCCGGAGATCCCGGCACGGCGGAACTCCTGGGTGCGCTCGCGGAGCAACCCGGCTTGCGTGGACGGATCCTGCGGGTGGAACCGGACGGAGATGACGGCTGTGTCGTCTATCTGGACGCACCGGAATCCAAGGATCCGCTCTTGATGGGATTGCTGGCTTCCGGGGCATCCGTCGAGACGTTTCTGGTAATTGAACCGACTCTTGAAGAGATATTTGTCGAGAAAGTAGGGAACGCGGTATGAAGCAGGACACCGGGATGCGGCAGTTCCGCACGGTTTTGGGATATGAGTTTTCGTCCTACCTCAAGAACAAGGTCTATGTCATCACGACCATCGTCTTTGTCGTGCTGATCGGAATCGGACTGTCTCTGCCATCCGCGATCGATTGGTTCAAAGGGCTGGATATCGGCGGAGAGCCCTCCACCGGGCCGGAGCAGGTGGCCTATGTCATCGATGAGAGCGGACAGGCCCCCGGCCTGGTATTTTTTGAAACGCTGCTTCCCTCCTACCAATGGGAGACTGCAGAAACGGAAGAACTGGACGGTATCAAGACCCGGATCAATGACGACGAAGCGCACGCAGCACTCGTCATTCACAACCCCGGCAACTATACCTTTATCATTCGCCGGTCCGGGAGCACGAACAGCGAAGGTCTGACATTGCAATCCTCTCTCGACAACCATTTCAAGGCCGCCGCACTTGCCGGGATCGGCTGGGATGAGGCACAGATCGGAGGTTTTCTGGCCCCTTCGACGATGGAGCTCTACGAGACGGTCCAGGAAAGCGGAAAATCCATAGGACAGGCCTATCTGTACACTTATTTGCTGGTCATGCTGCTCTACATGACAGTGATGCTGTACGGACAGATGGTCGCGACCTCGGTCGCAAGTGAAAAGAGCAACCGGGCAATGGAGATGCTGATCACTTCCGCCCGCCCCATGAGCCTGATGTTTGGTAAAGTCATCGGTTCGGGACTGGCCGGCCTGGCACAGATCGGGGTGCTGCTGCTCGCAGCGGTCGGGTTTTATCAAGTGCACGCGGAGAGATTCAGCGACATTACGATGGTTCGCTCGATGTTCGAAATGCCGCCGGAGCTTGTGGTGTATACCATCCTGTTTTATCTGATCGGGTACTTTATGTACGCATTCCTTTACGGGGCACTCGGTTCGCTCGCGAGCCGGACCGAAGATATCAACACCAGCATCATGCCCATCGTTCTGCTGCTGGTCCTGGCGATGATGGTTTCCACCTTCGGCATGATGAATCCCGAGGCAACGTATGTCACAGTCTGCTCGTTCATTCCGATGCTGGCGCCGATGGTGATGTTTGTCCGCATCTGCATGACAGATGTACCGTTCTGGCAGATCGCGCTATCGATCGTACTGATGCTCGCAACGACCGGTCTGATCGGCTACCTGTCCGCACGGATCTATCGGCTGGGGATCCTGATGTATGGCAAGCCGCCTAAACTATCAGAGCTCATCCGCACCCTGCGGGACGAACGCCGGACCTCCAGGGCGATCTGAGAAACACTTGTCCTGCCCCGCCGGGTCAGAAGATCCCGCGTCCGGCGAGCTTATAGTCCGCGTAAGCCAGTTTCGCCTCGACATCGAGACCATAAGGACAGCGTGGGGTACATGCGCCGCAGTGGGTACACCTGTCTGCCTGGATGGCCAGCGTTGCGTACCGGTCCCGGGCAAGCTGCTGGTTGCCGAACCAGTGTTTGAGCCGCTCGCGTAGCGCGTACTCCGCAGTGTCGTCCACCCGCCCGTTCCCCATCTGCCGGTCGTACCACCCTTCCAGATGGAACACCTCGGGAATGTCAATTCCGACCGGACAGGGCAGACACCGGCCGCATAGACGGCAGACATGGGTCCCCAGTTCCGGTGCGCTCATTGCCAGCTGGTCGGCCTGCTCCCGTGTCAGCGGTTCGTACCGTTCAGCAAACCGGAGATCCTCGGCCAGCATCGCGCGGGAATTGATGCCCGAGACCACCACCGAAACCGGGCGGGAAAACGCATACCGGAAGGCGTTTTCAGCGGATCTCCACAACAAGCCGTCCGCAAGCGGCTTCATCAGAATCACCGCAGCACCGGCTCTTTGCGCGCGCGGGAGCAAGGTGTTTTCGATCTCTGGAAAGTTGAAGCGGTCGTAGTAATTGACAGTCGTCATGACCGCATCAAAATCATAAGCGTGAAGTGCCGCCAGCAGTACGTCGGGCTGGCCGTGCATCGAGATGCCGATATGCCGCACTTTCCCCAGTTGTCTTGCGTATTCAGCGCCTTCGAGCGCTCCTCCCGGAGCCAGAATCTGGTCGAGATCCCGTTTGGTGCCCACCCCGTGCATCAGCAGTACATCCACGTGATCGGTCCGGAGATGATCCAGGCTGTGCTCCAGCGATTCCAGGCATCCGGTGCGGTCCCGCTCCCCGGTTTTGGTCACCAATACGTATTCAGAACGGCGGGAAGATACTGCGCGTCCGATTTTACGTTCCGATTCCCCCCGTCCGTAGGATGCGGCGGTCTCAATGTAGTTGCCCCCCGCGTCGAGGTATGTGTTGAGGAGAAACTCCGCTTCGGAGTAGGGGATCTCAAGAAGGTGGAACCCGCCAAACCCCAATATAGAGGTTTTGAGTCCGGTGCGACCGAACGGTCGATGCTGCATGGGAATCCTCCTTTCGCCGCCGAAAAACGAGTGGTGATGTCCTTTGTTTTAACGATACCATATCGGACAGGCCACGACCGTCATCCACCCGGCCAGGAAGGAAAGGCTGGACTACTTTCTCCTCTTGACAGGAAACAGCAAGTCGAGCTGCATGTTGTCTTCGCCGGATCCTTCCTGTACGCGGAGGACGTAGTTGAGATGTTCTTCCAATAGACCGAACATCCGCTCACCGTTGTCATCCAGAAGATCCGGCTCGTAGTCCGGGCTTGCGTGAGCCCACGCCATTAGATCGCTCCACTCTCCGAAGTTCGGAAATTCGATCTTATGCGCAGCATAAAGTCCACCCGGAAAGTATTTTTTCTCGAGAGGAGCAGGTACCTCCAGATCGTCCGGAATCGTCACCCACATCTCGTAGCCGTACACCGGATTGTTCTCTGAAGGATTCGGATGATTGAAACCGAAGTGACGGAGATCTGGTTTTCGTTCCCATAGCCGTTCCGCGATCACAAACCGGTCCAGCAGTTCGGATGCGTGGCCCTCGGGATTGTCCCCGATGAAGTGGCTTGCGGCTACCGTAGCTGGCGGCAGGGTGAGAATGCGGACATCGGTCAATTTTCCTGGCGACATAAGTGGTACCTCCCCATTTTCTTTTTCTTCCGTTTCATACACAGTATCGATCGCCCGGAACAGTTCCAGGAGAGCCCCGTCTTCCGGCTTGGACTGCATCCGCAACCGGACCGCATACGCCTTGAGCCGGTGGATCAGAATCGCCAGGATGTCACGTAGCCCCTTCAGATCGCGGGCTTCTGCCTCGATGTCCGACAACCGCCGCTGCAGAAGCTCGATCACCGGATTGATTTCCTGCCGGGTGAGGAGATCCCGTATTTGCTTGAGCGGAATGCGAAGCCGCCGTAACAGCAGAATCTGCCGCAGCCGTTCCACCGCGAGCTCATCGTAGACCCGATACGCATAATCGTCCGGCCGGCGGCTCCACAGCAAGCCGATCTGCTCGTAATACCGCAAGGTGCGCGCAGAGACGTCGAATGCCGTGGAAACCTGCCGGATTGTCATCAAAGTCATCGTGAATCCTCCCCGCACACGTATCGTAATCGATGACGCTGCGTCAAAGTCAAGCACTCTGCGGGAAAAATATGTATGGTTGCTTTTGACGCTTCTGCGTCAAAGTCAAGCACTCTGCGGGAAAGATACTGGGTTGCTTTTGACGC
>CAZBKR010000002.1:0-16702 GCA_964492455.1 uncultured Oscillospiraceae bacterium | reverse complement strand
CGGGAAAGATACTGGGTTGCTTTTGACGCTTCTGCGTCAAAGTCAAGCACTCTGCGGGAAAAATACTGGGCTGCTTTTGACGCTTCTGCGTCAAAGTCAAGCACTCTACGGGAAAGATACTGGGTTGCTTTTGACGCTTCTGCGTCAAAGTCAAGCACTCTGCGGGAAAGATACTGGGTTGCTTTTGACGCCCGTGCGTCAAAGTCAAGCACTCTGCGGGAAAAAATGTATGGTTGCTTTTGACGCTTCTGCGTCAAAGTCAAGCACTCTGCGGGAAAATGTGTGGCTGCCTGTAAACGGTAAAGACGGGAGGTCCCGCTGTGGAACCGCCCGCCTCTTTTATCATGACCGCAAAGCCACAAGTATAAATTCAGTACGTAAACCCATCCATCGACTCGAACACGTCGCGAAACAGCGTGATCAGCGTGGAGGAAAGGATAATGGACAGCACAATGCCGATCAACATCAGAATCAGTATCGCTCTCGCCCAGTTCTTTCTGTTCGGATTGGTCTGCGATCCGAATGCCCATACCAGGAGCATGATGAAACCGACAAACGGAATGCCGCTCACGATCATCATGAGGATGTAATCTCCCACACCCAGCGGAGCCGCACCCTGCTGGACGGGAGCGGCATAGTAGGAAGGGGCGGGCTGGGGCATCGGAGCCGGTTGCGCATACGGTGCCGCATATGGAGCCTGATAGGGAGCGGAAGCCGGCTGAGGAGGAGGAGCGGTGAACCCTTCCTGCGCAGCGCCGCAAACGCGGCAGAACTGCGCGCCTTCTTCCAGGGTCGAGCCACAAGACCGACAATACTGCGCCATGTTGATCCCTCCGTTGCAGCCGCTGTAATCGCCGTTACTTCTCCGCAGTGTTCTTTTTGTATAAATCAGGGTCGCGGGTTTCTTTTAACGCTTCGATGGTTCGGTTGATCAAACGTAGCAATTCAACCGCTTCTTCCTTGCCGATTCTGGTAATCACCTGCAGATAGTCCGCGATATAATCGTCACGAAGTTCATCGACGATCGCCATTCCTTTGGGAGATGCGGTCAGTACTTTGGTTCTCCTGTCCTGGGAACCCTGCTCTTCGACCACGTAACCGCCGTCTGTCAGGGAACGGATGATCGCGGTCACCCACGCTTTGGATATGGAGAAATGTGCGGCAATATCCGAAGGTTGGACCGGATCCCCCTGTTTTGTATTCTCCGCAATATAGAGCATAGCGCCGACTTCACTGGCTTTAAAGGGGGAATTGAGACGACGGTTCATGTTGATCCGTGTGAGTTCATAAATAGCGTCAGACAGTCCTCCGGCCAATTCGCAGTTCATGCATGCGCTCCTTTCCAGGCAGTGGGCCGTATGCCGACGCCATTTTGTGTGGTTGATTGTATACACTATAACGTAAATCAAACGGGATTCGTATGCTTTTTTCTACATTGCGCAATCAGAAGCGGATTCGAGGGAACAGGAACCGCGTATAAAGCCGCAAGATTATCCTGACACAAGGAGCAGCCCTCCGGTTGATCTGGATGGAACCTTTTTACCCTTCTCCGCGTCTATGGGGTGTTCGGATCCGGTTCATGTGAACCGGACTGCGGGCGGTACGGGCCGCCGAAGGGAGAAATGAACATGACAATCTTTGGCAAGAAAGTAGAAATGAAGTTTCTGCGCTCCGTTGAAAGCGGCGGTTCGCATTGTCGTACGTACGCATTGGGCGAGCGTCTTGCGCAACCTTCAACCATCCGGATCGAGTCGGTAACCCCCTCCCGCCTTCCGATGGGGCTTTCTCAATCTCTGATCGGGATTCCGCTGGACACCATGTTCCGGAGCAAGCGGTTTTGATGACCGGCCGACGAGGAGGGTTTTTATGAGGAAACAGATGTGGCTATACCTGCTGACTGGACTGCTGGGACTGTCCCTGTTGTCTGGCTGCGCGCCAGCCGCTGCGACAGGCGTGGACATGATGGCGGGGATCACCCCCGCACCCGCACCGTCTGACGAACCGGTTCCCGATACGTATACCGCTGCGATGGCGGGTTTCGGATGGCAGCTGTTGCGATCGTCCGCGGCGAACGAGGGCAGTCTGCTGGTCTCGCCCGCTTCGGTTCATCTTGCGCTGTCCATGACCCTCAACGGATCGGACACCGAAACACGAGAGCAGATGCTGGCTTTGCTTGGCGATTCTTCCTTCGATACCGGGCAACTCAATCGCGCCGCCCGGATCGCTTTGGCTCGCTGGAACAAACCCGGCGAAGACGACCGGCTGACGATTGCCAACTCGATCTGGTTTAACCAGACATTTGAACCCGACCCTGCCTTCCTGCAGGTCAACGCGGACCATTACACCGCCGCGGCACGAAAACTGGATTTTCATTCCGATGAGGCGCTCGAAGCCATCAACGGATGGGTGAAAGAAGCAACCCGCGGTTTGATTCCCACCGTTCTAGACCGGATTCCGGCAGATGCGGTCATGTATCTGGTGAACGCGATCTATTTCCAGGCGGACTGGACAGAGCCGTTTGCAAAGACGGCAACCAGAACCCGGACGTTCCACGCACCGGATGGAGATATCGAAACGGATTTTATGCATCGGTCCGGATCGATGCAATATCTGCAGAAAGATGGTATGACAGGCGTCCTGCTTCCCTATAAAGGCGAGCGGTTTGCGTTTTTTGCCATCCTGCCCGACGCGCAAACCACACCGCGGGATCTGCTGGTGAACCACGGCGAAGTTGACATGCAGGCATTTGTTGAAGCCCTGCAGTCAAATCCGGCACAGACCGAAGTGGATCTGGCTTTGCCCCGGTTCGAGGTCTCCTATCAGGACAGCCTGGTCGATGAGCTGACGGCCATGGGGATGGTGGACGCCTTTGATTCTTCAAAAGCAGACTTCTCACTCCTCCAGACATCCAGGATCAAAGACCTTTTCATCAGCAATGTGATTCACAAAACCTTTTGCCGGGTCGATGAAAAAGGTACCGAAGCCGCTGCCGTTACCGCGGTCGAAATCTCTAAAACGTCGATGCCGGCTCCGGGACAGTCACTTGTGCTCGATCGGCCGTTCATTTACGGGATTGTCGACCTGGACTCCACCCTCCCGTTGTTTCTGGGAATACTGGAGACCCCCACCGCCTGAGGATCCCTTTTTTGATGGCTCCGCACAAACGGATCTGACACTCATTGGTTGTCAGGTCCGTTTTCTTATCGCTTGCGATCACTTGACACGCTCTTTTCATTGGAATACAATTCAATTGTATTCAATTTAAATGAGCAGACACGCAACAGGAGGAACACATCATGGCCGAATTATATGATTTCGTTGTCAAAGACGCAGATGACAAAGACGTCGCTTTCGCGGATTACCGCGGCAAGGTGCTGCTGATCGTCAACACCGCGACCCATTGCGGATATACGCCCCAGTACACCGGACTGCAGAAGCTCTATGAAATCTACCGGGACAAGGGATTCGAGATTCTCGACTTCCCCTGTAACCAGTTTCTCGGCCAGGCACCGGGCGACATGAAGGAGATCGTGGATTTTGTGACCGGCACCTATGGGGTGACGTTCAAGATTTTCAAAAAAATCGCAGTCCGGGGCAAGGACACCGAACCACTGTTCAAATTCCTGCGCAGCAAAAAGAAAGGCTCGATCAAGTGGAACTTCACAAAGTTTCTGGTCAGTCGCGATGGAGAGGTGCTGGAGCGGTTCGAACCCAACGTGACCCCGGAGCAACTCGAGCCCGCGGTTCGCGCTGCCTTGGGAGATGCCTGAGGGATGGTCTCTTCACAGGATTCAGACAACCCGCTTCTGCTGGACAACCAGCTGTGTTTTGCCCTGTATGCGGCCTCTCGTGAGATCATCCGGCGTTACCGCCCTCTACTGGAGCCGCTCGGAATGACCTACACCCAGTACGTGGTACTGTTGGCATTGTGGGAACAAGACGCCGTCACCGTTCATCAGCTGGGGGAGCGGCTGCACCTCGATTCAGGAACCCTGACGCCGCTGCTGAAAAAAATGGAGGCGCAAGGTTGGCTCGCAAGACGCCGGGATCCCCGGGATGAGCGCGCGGTACGGGTCACACTGACCCGCGAAGGATACGCGCTCCGGGAGAAAGCCGTCGGTATTCCTTCAGCAATGGCCTGTTCGATTGCTCTGGACAGAAGTGAACTTGCCAGTTTGCAAGCCGGACTTTCGCATCTGCTGCAGGCGTTCCGCGATGAGCCGCCGGAACCATCCTCCGGTTCATAACGCGCCACGGCATGACACGGTCAAGAAAACCGGCTTCCTGTGTGAGGCCGGTTTTTGCCGTCCCGCCCCCGTACCGGAACAAAATCCCTACTGTGCCAGTCTAATTCATATCGGTCCTGTTGCGATGCTGGACCGCCATATGAAACAAAACACCCCCGGAGGTGATCCACATGAAGAACATAGGAATGCTCCTGGTGACCGCACTCTTGCTCATCGGTCTTCTGGCCGGGTGTGCGCCTGCCGTCGCCACCGGCTCCGACCTGATGAAGGACATCACACCCGCTCCGGCCGGCAATCCCGAACCTACGCCGGCCGCCTATACCGGGGCGATGGCCGGATTCGGGTGGAATCTCTTGCGTACCTCGGCGGGCAACGAGGGCAACCTGCTGGTCTCCCCCGCCTCTGTCCACCTGGCGCTCGCGATGACCACAAACGGCGGCGCGGGCACGACCCGGGATCAGATGCTCGCGTTGCTTGCGGCCGGCGGTCTCGACATGGCCGGACTCAACGGCGCTGCCCGCGCTGCGCTGGCACGCTGGAACCTCGCAGATACCGAAGACCGGCTGACCATTGCAAATTCAATCTGGTTTGACCAGGCCTTCACCCCCGAACCCGCGTTCCTGCAGACCAACGCAGACCATTACGCGGCCGCAGCGCGCCAACTGGATTTCCGTACGCCCGACGCCATCGACGCAATCAACGGCTGGGTCAAAGAAGCGACGCGGGGCGTTATACCGACGATCCTGGAAGAGATCCCCGCGGAAACCGTCATGTATCTGGTAAACGCCATTCACTTCAAGGCAGACTGGGCGGAACCCTTCGACGCGAACGATACCCGTGCGCGGACCTTTTATGCGCCGGGCAGAGACGTCGAGGCGGATTTCATGCATCGGGGGGGGCCGATGCAATACCTGGACGGCGAGGACATGCAGGGTGTGATGCTGCCATATAAAGGCGGCCGCTTCGCGTTCTTTGCCCTCCTGCCCGACGAGGGCGTGACACCCCGCGATCTGCTGGCACGATACACGGATGCGCAGCTGCAGGATTTTCTGATCATACTGCAGACCAACAAAGCAAACTTCTCAGTAGGACTTGCACTTCCACGATTTGAGACCGCCTACAAAGACAGTCTGAAAAACGAATTGATCGCCATGGGCATAGGCGATGCGTTCGATCCGGCGGTCGCGGATTTCTCCGGCATCCACCAGGTGCTGGGAACCGATCTCTATATCGGCGACGTGCTGCACAAAACCTTCTGCCGTGTGGACGAAAAGGGCACCGAAGCCGCCGCTGTCACCGCGGTACAGATCGACCTCGAGTCCATGCCGTCCTTCGATGTCGAGATGACCTTTGACCGGCCCTTCCTGTACGGCATCGTGGATCTGGAAAGTACGCTTCCCCTGTTCGTCGGCGTATTGGAAAACCCGATCGAGTAACAGGCGCAGGCTTTCGAGGAAATCGCTTTGTTTTCAAACCAACCAACGAGAAGCAGGTCTGACGGTCATCAAACCGCCAGACCTGCTTTTTCATCGTGATTGCATCAAAACCACTGAGCCGATCCACCGGGAGATCCGGTCATTCGGTCGCGAGGTCTGCTTGCTGTGCCAACGCATGGACGGGGCGGACATATCGTGCCGGAAACAACAGCGACCGGACCGAGACGCGGCGAACCAGCAACCGCAGCCAAAATCCGATCAAGGTGCCGTTTGCCAGCGCGGCGAACACCGTGCCGGGTCCGATGCCGACCAGCCGACGGACAAAGAGCAGCAACAACAGCGACGCAGCGGCGACACTGGCCAGGTCGTAGACCGTTTTGACTTTCCGGAAGGGGATAGCGAAGTGTTTAGACAGGTCGTTGACAAAGCGTTCGTACGGATTGGGCGGCAGCCCGGTGTCGATAAACACCGCGATTCCGATGGTGAGCAGCGTGATCCCGACGGCGTAGTACACCAGCTGGATCGGAATGCCGTCTGGCCATGGCGCAACCCAGGCGGAAAACCGGTCGACCAGCATGCCGAATACCACGGACACCCCGAACGACAGCAGCACCCCTATCCTGGGCTTCCGGGTCACCAGTGTGAGCACCAGCATCAGCAGCCCCATCACAAGGTAACTCCAGGTTCCGAATGAAAACACCGGAAACGCCAGGCTGGCGATATACGCAACCGAACTCGCGACCGAGATCCCGAATCCGGCGCGCACCATGAACGTGACCCCCAGGCTGATCAGCAGCAGCGCCAGCGGATAGAGAAACTCCACATACGCGACCAGCCGTCGGTCGCGCGGACGGTCCAACGGGGGAACAAGGCCGGCCGGTTGCTTGCCGGCCGGCCCGCTTTGCAACATGGGATCTTCCCCTCCTACCAGCACGGATGTACCAGTGCGCGGATGTACTGGTCGTAGACCTCGCGGACAGCCGCCATCTGTTCCGCGGTCAGCGCGGGCAGTTCCGAAGCCGCGGCGTTGTCGCGGGCCTGGGATTCCCGGCTGGCACCCGGGATCACACAACTCACCGCCGGCTCCATGAGAATCCAGCGAAGGGCCGTCTGGGCAAGCGTCGGTCCGCCCGCAGTGTCGGGGAAGACCTCCCGGAGCGCCTCGACTGCACGAAGTCCGGTTTCGTAATCCACCCCGGCAAATGTCTCGCCACGGTCGAATGACGCGCCTTCGCGGTTGAAAAAGCGGTGGTCGCCGGCCGCAAACACGGTGTCGCGGCGCATCTTTCCGGTCAGCAGTCCGCTCGCGAGCGGCACCCGCACGATGATCCCGACGTTGCGGGCTGCGGCTTCTGTAAAGAACCGCTCCGCGGGACGCTGCCGGAACATGTTGTAGATGATCTGCACGGTCGCGACATGGGGGAATTCGATCGCCTTGAGTGCTTCTTCGACCCGCTCAACGCTGACTCCGTAGTGGCGGATTTTGCCTTGTTTCACGAGATCGTCCATCGCCGCGAACACCTCAGGACGATAGTAGACGTCGGTCGGCGGACAATGCAGCTGCACGAGATCCAGCGCTTCGACTCCCATGTTGCGCAGGCTGTCCTCGACAAACCCGGTGAGGGCTTCCCGTGTATATCCGTCCGCGACATGAGGACGCAGCCGTCTCCCGCATTTGGTGGCAAAGTGCACGCGATCCCCGCCGAGCAGGCCCCGGCGACGGAGTGCTTCCGCGACCGCGCGCTCGCTGTCGCCGTTTCCGTACACATCCGCGGTGTCGACAAATGTCACGCCCTGGTCCAGCGCGGTTTCCACCGTTCGGACCGCCTCTTCCATATCGAACGTCGCACCCCAGCCGCCGCCCACCTGCCAGGTGCCGAGAGAAACTTCGGACACCTCAAACCCTGTTTTTCCCAATACTCGAGTCTTCATGTCACACCTCCGTTTGGTTTGAACACCGTCTATCTACCACTATACCGCATCGCACCCTTCGCTTCCCGTACCGTCCGGCATTGCAATTTTCCCATCCTGGCATAGAATAGAGACAAGAACGAACAAAGGGGGTGGTGCCATGGCCAACAAGAGTCACATGACGAGCGAGAAGCGCAAGCCAAAGGCCAGCGAAAAAAACAAGCCGGCCAAGACAATCGCTTCGGTTGTTGTCCAACCCGAACTTGTCAAAAAACCGAAAAAGGTGAAGCCGCCCGAGGAATAGCGGTTCTCGTTTCGTCAGACCCATAGGGCCGATGCGCAAGCACCGGCCCTTTGTCTATCTGTGATCCATTCCCCACGCAACCCGCTCACATCGTCAACGCCTCGAACGTCGCTCCGGCAATCCGCGCGAGATCCTCCGGCCCGACCAGCATCTGGCACCCGCGCACCCCTGCGCTGACCGCGATGCGGTCATACAGCACCGCGGTTTCATCGATGAAGGTGGGGTAGCTCTTTTTCATACCGACCGGGGAACATCCGCCCCGGACATATCCGGTGACAGCCAGCAATTCGCGCAATGGCAGCATGTCACATCGTTTATCGCCCGCCGCCTGTGCCAGCGCCTTGAGATCCACCTCGCAGTCGACCGGTACACAGCAGACCAGAATCCCGCGGCGTTCCCCGCGCACAACCAGGGTCTTGAACACCTGTCCGGGCGGCAATCCGACCGCCTCTGCGACATGCATCCCCGAGAGATCGCTCTCATCGTATTCGTATTCTTTCCAGTCGTACGCGATGCCGGCCGTGTCCAGCATCCGCATCGCGTTGGTTTTTTTGAAAGCCATGGCCATTCCTCCCGACAGGTATTGTAGCAAGAATGGACGGGTTTCGCGGTCTGTTGCAGACGAATAGAAGAGGTTGCGATGATCTGCTCGACAGATGTTCGTGTGAACGATATCCTAAATCCAGATCCGACGAACGGATCACGGGGAGGCTGTATGAAAAGAACACGCTGGATCCTGGGTCTCCTGATTCTGTGCCTGATGGCCGCGTCGGCCGGCTGCGGTCCGGAAGCAACGCCCGGACCGACGACCACACGTGTCCCCGCGAACCTCGGCGTACTCAATCCACCGGGTACACTGCCAGTGGTCAATCAGCCGGACAAACTCCGAATTTTTGTTTCGCGGCAATCGCTGGTCACTTCGTACGAGTACGGGAAAAACGCGCTCACCACCTGGCTGCAGGACCGGACGGGCGTGGAGCTGGAAATTCTGGTTCCGGACGGCGATCCCGCCGAGGAGTTCCGGATGCGCCTCTTTTCAGGCGGCGACCTGGGTGATCTGGTACTGCTGCGGCAGACCTTCGCCGAACAGGCCGGATATGGCGGTGCCGGCCTGATCCTCCCGCTGGAAGATATGTTTGAAAAGTACGGACACCATGTGCTCGATCTGATCGATACCTTCCGTGACACCCTGCCAGCGGTGACCGCTCCCGACGGGCACATCTACGCGTTCCCGCAGGGCAATCTGGAGGGGCTCAACCCGTCCGCTTTCGGCATGCGCCTATGGATCCATCGGGATTTTCTGGCGTCCTACGGACGCGGCATGCCCGGATCGACTGCGGAGTTTGCGGCGTATCTGCGCTGGGTCCGGGATGCGGATGCGGATGGGGACGGCCGGACCGACGACGAAATCCCCTGGACAGGTTCCGACAGCCGCGAGATCGGATACGCACGTCCGACCGATTTCCTGATGAACGCTTTCACGCTGCAGGACGGGAACGGATATTATGTCCTGGACGGCAAGATCCACTGTGCGATGGTCGAAAATGGCTGGCGGGAGGGACTGCGTTATCTGCGGGGGTTGTTCGCCGAAAATCTGATGGACATCAACTATGCGACCAACGATCTCTACGGGTTGATGGCCGCGGTCGCGATCGATGACGGCAATACCGTCGGGGCTGTCTCCTGTGCCAACATCGCCGTCGCAGCCCCGGATCCCGCGATCCAGGCGCGCTATGTCCCGGTACCGCCGCTCGAAGGGCCGGACGGTTTCCGGTACGCTTTCTACGACCACTACGGGGCTGGTATGTCTCCGGGCAAGGCCATGATCCCGGCCAGCAGTGCCCGCAAAGAACTCGCGGTCGCCTGGATGGACGCCTGTTACGACCAGGAAACTGCTCTCCGGGCGGAACTGGGTGAAGAAGGGGTGGACTGGGAGATCCCCCCGCCGGGATCGGTCGCGGCGGACGGCGGCCCGGCACTGTACCGGCTGCTCAACGTGCTCGGCACCACCAGCACCGCGCAATCCTGGCTGGGAGATTCGCCCGCACTGTGGAACCGCACCGGCCCTCTGGGTGCGGTGGCCAAACCGGAAGGGACCTTTGACCTCATGGCGACACTCTACCAGGCATCCCGGATGTACGAGCCCGATGCCGTCTCCTGTTCCGTACCCTGGATTTATCTGGGAGAGGTCGTCCCCGAATTTGACGACTGGGAGCTTTCGATCGAGATGGAAACCTCCAACGCGGCTGCGGAGTTCATTTACGGAATCCGTGACATCGAATCGGATCGGGATTGGGACACCTATGTCCAGATGGTCAATCATGCGGGGCTGATGCAGTATCTCGAGATCCGGCAGCAGGCATTTGACCGCACCTGGGCGGATACCCTGCCGGAACGGTATGAACCCGCCCCCGATCGCACGGAGTAACGGATAACGGTGGGACGCGCCCGGAAGGCACAGGTTATCCAGGTGTGTCTGAGGACACAGCGGGTACAGCTTCCGGCTGGCGGAGAAAAGGAATCCGATGGCGGAAAAGATACACCAGAGTCGCCGTTGACACCAGTACCGACACAAAGATCGCGTCCAACCGCATCACGGAAGGGATCGACAGGTGGTCGGACAGCCAGCCGCCCCCGACCGAACTCAGGATCGACGCCATTCCCGACTGCACCAGCGCGAGCAATCCCAGACCGCTGGCTTTGAGTTCGGAAGGCACTTCGCGATTGACCAGCTGCATATTGCAGTAGAATGCGGTCATAAAACTGGCACCGTGGCAGACCTGAGCGAGCGCGATGCCGGTAAAGTCGGTCGCGACCGAGGTCAGCACCAGGCGGACGACCAGCGCGACTCCCGCGAACAACAACAGTTGTGCGGGAGAGCGCTTTTTGAGCACCCGGTCGATGATCAGGAGGACCGGCAATTCACTCACGGCAGAGATGCACATCGCGTAGCCGATGTAGGTCGTGGACAATCCCAGATTGCGAATATGGATCGACAGGAAGCTGAAGATAAACGAAATGCCCACCTGGAACGCGAACGCCCACAGAAGGAAGAGCGCAAAACGGCGGTTGCGGAGCAGCACGCCGATCGAAGCGATACGGCGGGATGCCACTCCGGTGTCGTCCCGCGGCATGGAGCGTGTCATCAGGAGCATCACGAAAAAGCCGGCCGAAGCCATCAGAAACATCCGGCGCATGGTATCCGCGTCGTTTCCCACAATTTTACCCGCGAAGATCACCAGCAGCGCATATCCGATCGTACCGCCGATCCGGACCCCGGCATAACTCTTGCGGCGTTGATTGCAGTACGTCAGAGAAATCGCGTCCTGTACCGGCATCACAGCGGTGAAAAACGCCTGAAACACCACAACCACCAAAAACAGCCCGACAAAGGACCGCGGCAGCATAAACAGCAGAATCGACGCGGTGCTCCCGAGCAGCACGATCCGCAACACCTTCAATCGATTGCCCAACCGGTCGGACAGATGGCTCCAGAACGGCTGGATCAGGATGGAACTGACCGAACCGACCGCCGCCAGGACACCGACCTCGAGCATCGAAAAATCCAGCGCGCGGTAGTACGCGGCGAGATAAGGGGTGAACGTCGATGCCACCATAAAGTAGAGCGCGTTCATCATGAAAAGGACAAAATAGGGAGCGTCGAAAGAGCTGGTTTTATGTGTGGCGGATGTCTGGTGCATCTGGATCCTCGTCGAGTGCAATTTCACAACTGGATCATCATAAACCCCGCGCCAGAAACCCGCAAGGCGGATCAACAAGATTACGGCAGTACCTCGAAAGAGGTCCATAACTCCAGATTTCTCTCAGTGGATCAGGTTTCCGCCATCACTGGAAACAGGAACCGATCCGGAAGTTTCCAGTCCCCACGGAGAAAGAACGGCTCCTTTGTACTATCCACCGGCTTCCAGTCCGGCGTGACACCCAGCCATTCCGGACAGAATCCGAAAGACACATTCCGCACGCCGACAAACGGAAGTTCCGTTCGAAGCGTGTTAAACGCAATCGGCTCTGCGGACAACACGTCCGCGATCGTCAGCCGGTCACCTTCCTGCTCCGCTACGACGATCGCGCCGCAACGCGGCAACCGATAGATCCCGTCCGGATAATCCATCAGCAGGTGAAACATCCGGATCGGCTGCGCGTTGACACAGTCCAGTACTTCAGAATACATACGGTTCCCCAGGGCAGCAGCTACAGCTGGATCATCCGGATCGAGCCGACAGGCTGTCACCTCAGGGTTGTCGATCCGGATCGCCTTTTCCGGCCGGAAGGTCCCGGCATTCCGGAAGCCGAAACGGGGATAGAAACCGGTTACGCCGGGGTGGGCCGCCAGATAGGCAGGCGTCTCCGGATACAGGTTCGTCACCTGCTCCATCAACCGGCGTGACAAACCCTTGCCGCGCGCTTCCCCGCGCGTCGCCACACCTCCGAACTGATGCGCCCGTACCGGCTTGCCCGCGACCACCAGATCGGATTTATAGAGGCTGATGTTGGACAACATCCGGCCGTCTTCGATTATGGCATGACTTTCATACCGCTCGTCCCAGAGACCGCGCGCAAACCAGGGGGCAAAGGAAAATCCAAACACCTCCCGGATCAGATCCTCCAACATGATCTGATAGCCCGGATCCCCGCCCCGGCTTGACACAATCTGCATCATTCTCTCCGATCTGTGGAGCACATCTGCCGCTCCATCGGGCCTTGCTTCAGGTTACTCCTGCGACGATCCGTCACCGTCAAGGGAATGTCCGTAAAGTCCCCGTTCAAATGAAACGAAAAGTGACCCCTGAAACGTCAGGACACCGGTGTCTCCCTCGACAAGATAACCCGCCTCGGTATCCGGGACCGCGAGTTCCAGCCGTTGTCCGTTGGCAAACTCGAAGGTCACATAATGGCGGGTATGCGCCGCACTGTCGCCCGCGCCGCCCCACACCTGATTCCGTCGCGCCACCACCCGGGCCGGCACCGGGATCCGGGGCTGCCGCCGGTCCTGCGCGTTTTTCAACACCGTTCGGAACACCATGAAAAGGATGAGTATAAAGACCGCCACAAAGACGACATAAAACACGCTCATACCGATATCGAAAAACATGGCAACCCTCCTGAAAAACGGATTTCACAAGTGAAACCATTATAACCTGTCTGCAGAGAACGAAAAACCCGTGGTACGGTTGAACGCGCCACGGGTTTCAATACGAGGAGAACAAGAATGACAAACACCAGCCCCGTTGATAGTCAGCGGTCAGACAACGCCGGTCGTCACCTCAAAGCGTCCGCGGACGGCTTTGGAGTAAGGGCACATTTTGTGTGCCAGCGCTACATATTTTTCGGCCTGCGCCGCTTCGACACCCCGGATCTCGGCACGGATGTCCGCGCCCAGCATCCATCCGCCGTCCTCCGGATCCTCCAGGAGATGTACATCGACTGTCACAGTGCTGCCGTCATGTTTGACGCGGGCCTTATCCAGTACTGCGGCAAGTGCGCCGTGGAAGCATGCACTGTAAGCAGCAGCAAACAGCTGTTCCGGATTGGTGGCGCTGGTATCCTGGCCGGTAAGCTCACGGGGCTGTACAACATCGACGGCAAAGCTGCCGTCGGGTGATACGGACCGGCCGTTGCGGCCGCCGGTGTTCACGATGGTGGCGGTATAGAGTTTTTTCATGGTAGTACCCTCCCTGCAAGTCGTCGCCGGTACGGCGTAGTGTTTTAATCTGATCACAGCATATCGCACGGGCGGGGACCCTTCTGTGACCACAAGCACACAATGAAGCTCACTCCGGTAGAGGTAATCTTTCGATCCGGTCTGCGATGTCGCACACAAATGCAACCACACGAGGGTGGAAAGCGGCGGGATCCTGCCCGGGGTTTTTACTGACGCGCACCGCGAGCGCCTCGCGGATCAATCCTGCATGCTCCGGCAGAGCGGCAATCGCCCACGCGGCCGCGGCCGGTTTGGATACCTGCCCCCCCTGTGTCAGGGTAAAAAGAGCGCGGCACATCGTGAGCACTGCATATGCCTGGTACCACACATTCCCCGCGGTTACCGCCACATAGGAACTCCAGAAAAGCGCGTGTTCCCGGACTGCCTGCGCAAAATCCGCAGCGGTCAGCACCGGTTCGGTCCGCGCTCCCTCGGCGGGCGGAAGCCCGTACAGTGCCACCCCGTGCGTCTGGACAAAATACCAGTTGGTCAGCCAATCCCGGCCGGCTTCGATCAGATGAATCGGCTCCCCCGGAGAGATATTGGCCATCAGGAAAGGTTGCTCCCGGAACCGGGGCAATCGCGTCATCGGTACATACTGCACCTCGATCCGGTCGGCCCAGCGGGCAAATGCCGGATGGAGTTCCGGCCGGACCAGTTCGTCATGCATCAGACGGAGGGCCGTCACATCCCGTTCTGTCACGTCATCCGCGATCGCGGCCATGGTGTCGAGATCGCTGACATCCGGATCAAAGTCCCCCCAAACCAGGGATCCATACAGATACCATCCGCGCAGCCGTGCCCCAAATACACCCCGGATTCCATCGCGGAGTGCACACAAGAGAGCTGAGACGTCTTCCCGGCCGGTCAGGCAGGGCAGCCCGGTAAGGCCGGCTTTACTTGATGTCACCGCCGGACACCCAGTTTCCGTATTCCGAAAAGCTCATATAGACACTGCCGGGTTCGGTCCCGGTGATACGCTGGATCGCCTCCAGCAGCGCACGGGCGAATTCACCCTTTTTGTCAAACGGGCTGGCCAGATAGAGCCTGACATCCACATATACGCAATCCGCCTCGGAGCCACGGAAAAACGTACCACAGCCGTCTTCAATCCGGAGCATGAGGCCTCGCTCGCTTTTATTCGGAAGGATGGAAATCAGGCCGCCCACCGCGGACGCCAGTTCTTTCTTGACGGCAGGCTCCAGGGGACGGGAGAGTTGCATATGGACAAACGGCATGGATGTATCCTCCTCGTTTTTGTTGTGATTCGGCCGATATCAGCATATCACAGCCGCCGCGCGCTAAAAACTGCTTTCCTGACTCGTGTGCAATGGATGATAAAGCATGTTACGATCAAGTGAATCAATCCGTCCGGGAGGTGTCTCATGAAAAGGCAAGTATGCTTCTTCCTCGTTCTGCTCCTGCTTATACTTTCTCTCGCGGGTTGCGGGAGAGATGACCCCTCCGGAAAACCGGGATCCACGACCACGCCCAAAACCGCGGAGAACTCGTACCAGAAACTGAGCGGCACTGTCAAAGACCTCGCAAAAGGAGATTGGCTGATTCTGCGTTACTCCTATGACGGCAACCAGAAGGATTATTCCGCAAATCCTGCTTCTCTGGCTTTCAAAGACGACACCTTCCAGATCGAAATGCCCAGTCTGCCGCTCTTGATTTACCATTACGAGTGGACCGGAGACAAAACCATGACCTGCTCCCGCAATATCACGGGAGGTAGTACCGAAACCGGTTCCGTCGATTGGTCGGTCGAAAACGATCGGCTGTTGCTTCGGATGGTCAACGACAAGGGCACGAATTACGAATATATACTTGCCAGAAAATAGCTTTTTTCATTGTTTTTTCAACAGGCGGGTGCTTTCGACGTGACACGTCGGGACCCGTCCTTTTTTATCCTAAAACAGTGTTTTTTTTGGCCGCCCCGTGACCATCCCGTTTACCATCCGTGATATGATTCCCCTATCCGGATCGTGTGCCGGGTTGCCGGCCGGGAGAATCCATTGCAGAACCGTCCATCCAAAACACCCCCTACCGACTTGCACCCTCCTGTCAAACGCAGGCTGGTGCGACGGCGGCACGCCGTGGTTTTTACCTGCCTGCGGCCTTTTTTCCAGCTGCTGCTCCGATGGAAATACGGATACCGCGGCATTCGATTCCGGGAGGAAAAACGCGGACAGCCTTACCTTGTACTCGCCAATCACAACGGCGCGATCGACCCGTTCATGTTGTCGGGCAGTTTCCGGCGACCGATCTACTTTGTCGCCAGTGACCATATTTTCCGGCTCGGCTGGATCAGTTGCCTGATCCGGTGGCTGGTCGCTCCGATCCCGATCGTCAAGTCGATGATCGACACCCGTTCGATCCGGGACATCCTGACCGTGCTGCGAGAAGGTGGCACCGTCGGACTCTTTCCTTCAGGCAACCGTTCGTTTACCGGTTCCGAAATGCCCATCCCCCCTTCCACCGCCAAACTGGTGAAACACGTCCGGGTTCCGGTCGTACTGTACCGGTTCGATCACGGCTATCTCGCCACCCCGCGCTGGTCACGTTACTCACGAAAGGGTCGCGTCACAGGCCGTGTCATTCGGGTGCTGGAGCCCGGAGAGATCGCCGGCATGACACCGGAAGCCATCCAGGCAGTGCTCACGGAAACGCTGCAGGGAGAAGCGGTGTCCGGCCGGCCACCCATCCGGTTCCGCGGCAAACGGCTTGCGGAGTATCTGGAGCGCGTTTTGTTTGTCTGTCCGGCCTGTCTTGGATTGGACACACTCCGCAGCCACAATGACCGGCTGACCTGTTCCTGCGGATACCAGGTCCGTTACCGGGAAGACGGTTGCCTTGAGACGGTGTCCTCCGGCGCGTCCCGCAGGGATGGCACACTTCTCCCCTCCTTACCCGACGTCGATGCGTTTGACCGGTTTCAGCAGGCACACCTCACCTTGCTGGTGTCAGACTCCATCGATCGCATCGGTCACATGGCACATCCCTATTTCACAGACGCAGGCCAGACACTGGTCAGAACCGAACGCGCGGTCCGCTCCACCGGATTGCGGCAGGGTACGCT
>CAZBKR010000001.1:17561-42495 GCA_964492455.1 uncultured Oscillospiraceae bacterium | reverse complement strand
GTACGGTGGTGTGAGAGGACGGCTGGCCGATTAACGGCCAGCCTCCTACTCGATTGACAGGGGTTCCGGAATTGATTACAATTGGGAAGGTTTTCGGGGTGTAGCTCAGGTGGCTAGAGTGCTTGCTTGGGGTGCAAGAGGTCGCTGGTTCAAGTCCAGTCACTCCGACCAGCATACAACCCGCTCGACGTTGCGTCGAGCGGGTTGTTTCTTATCCCGGCAGACGAATGCAAGGTCATCCGGGTGCCGTTGATTTACAATCCCGTAACGCCGCCCCCCGATGCTGCACGAGACGGAATCGGGTATAATGCTAGGCAGTCGCAAAGGCCACCAGGGGAGGAATGCCTGCCATGTCCGGTTCGGAAACCGACCTGAATAAACTCAAAGAACGCGCGTATCAAGGCAGCGCGGAAGCCCAATGCAAATTGGGCCTCCGGTTTGAACTGGGAGACGACATGCCGCTCAGCGACGACCAGGCACTGTACTGGTATGGACTGGCCGCGGCACAGGGCGATCTGTTTGCAAAAACCCGCATTGCGGAAA
This sequence comes from uncultured Oscillospiraceae bacterium, assembly GCA_964492455.1. Taxonomy (GTDB): domain Bacteria; phylum Bacillota; class Clostridia; order Saccharofermentanales; family UBA5734; genus JAAYKS01. The sequence continues at coordinate 41,952 of CAZBKR010000001.1, read as the reverse complement.
TCCGGCGCAAAAAGGCACGGCAAACCCCCGGCGGCCTGTACGGGATGGGGGACATCCTCCGCGACTTTTATACTCCGGTTACACAACAGACCGCCGCGAATGCACCCAGGCCGGCCGGATCGGTTCCGATCGCATCGCAATATGCTGAAGCATCTCCGCCGGCGGAAGAACCCGTGTTCGATATGGAAGCGGAACTTTCCGCTCTGGTCGGCATGGAGGAAGTCAAACAATTCTTCCGGCGATTTGCCAAACAGGCCGAAGCAGCAAAAAAAAGGCAGGCGGCAGGGCACACGGTCGATTCCGCGTTATATCCCAATCTCGTCATTTCCGGTTCTCCCGGGACGGGGAAAACCACTGTTGCCCGGCTGGCCGCGCGGATGTTTCGGCATTTCGGTTATCTGAAAACAGGGAAGACCATCGAAACGGTGAAATCCGGCATGGTCTCCGAATACACCAGTCAAACCGCCAAAAAAACTTCGGATCTCGTTCTCTCCGCGCTGGGCGGCATGCTGGTGATCGACGAGGCGCATACTTTTTTACCGGTCGGCGCAAACAATGCAAACGCCCATGACCGGGAGGCGCTCGAAACACTCGACGCCCTGATGGAAAAACACGCGGGGGAGTTCTCGGTTGTCCTGACCGGTTCCCGCAAGGAGATCGAACAGCTGTTGCACCAGCATCCCGGACTCAAGTCTCGCTTTTCCACCGTGCTTTCGCTGCCGGACTATAGCAGCGGGCAATTGTATGAAATTCTCGAGAAAATGATTGCCGTACGCGGGTTCCAGTGTTCGGATGAGGGAAAGAAGGCGGCTGCCGCGGCCATCCGCGCGCGGAACCGCGCGGGAGATGCCGTTCACACCAATGCCCATTTGTGCAGAGGGATTCTGGAGGATGCCATTCTGCGCCAAAGTGTGCGGATTGTGGACCAGGATGTGGTTGGATCTGGCTTGATCACACTCGAAGCGGTTGACTTTGAAGAGGAACACCGGAAACCCGACGGTTTTGATCTCGAGGAGAGATTTTCCACGATCATCGGTCTGGAGAGCATCAAGAACTTTCTCCGTGGACTGCACGCGCAACTGCGTCTGGAAGCCGCCCGCAAGGCGGCCGGATTGGATACCGGCCGCGGACAGTCCCTGCACATGGTCTTCCGCGGAAATCCGGGTACAGGTAAAACCATGATGGCACGGATCCTTGCGGAACTGTTCCAGTCCATGGGTGTGTTGCGAACGGGCAATCTGGTTGAGACCGACCGGGGGGGCCTGGTTGCGGGTTACGTAGGGCAGACCGCGGAAAAGACACGGGAAAAAGTGCGGGAGGCGCTCGACGGAGTGTTGTTTGTCGACGAAGCGTATGCTCTCGTGAGCGACGTGGGGTCTTCCCAGGGGTTCGGGCAGGAAGCGGTGGACACGCTGGTCAAGGATATGGACGACAACCGGGATCGACTGGTGGTCGTTTTGGCGGGATATTGCGACGAAATGGACGCGTTCATCGCCAGCAATCCAGGATTGCGTTCCCGGTTTCCGACCGTGCTGACTTTCGAAGATTACACATTGGACGAGTTGATGTCGATCGCGGAGCTTTTCTTCTCACAGAAGAAGTATCTATTGACCGATGATGCCAAAACAGCTCTCCGCAATCATCTGGGACAAGCCATGGAGCAGATCCACTTCGGGAATGGACGTTATGCGAGAAACCTCTATGAAAAAGCGTTACGGAATCAGGCTATGCGGCTGCTGCCGGACAACGACCTGACGCGGGAAGAACTTCAAACCATCACGTCAGCGGATATTCCGCAGGTAACGGAATCTCTCTGACCCGACCTTACCACCTTTGCCACTGAATTTTTAGAAGAAAGTCAGCAGGAATCATGTCGGATCAAAACACAGCACAGAACGCCTTGTTGCCGGATTGGAACAATCCTTCGGTATTGTCGCGCAACCGGATCCCTCCGCGCGCCTATGCTGTCCAGTTTCCGGACTATGCGCAGTGCAGTGCCGGCCGCCTGAAAAACAGGCGATACGACTCTCCCTATGTATTGCTGCTCAACGGGGAATGGGAATTCCGGTATTGCCCTCATCCTTCGGATATTCCGACCATGCAGAATCTGCAGCACCAAAGGCTGGATTCCGTTGCGGTACCGTCCTGCTGGCAAACCACAGGATATGACCGCCTTCAATATGTCAACATCCGGTACCCGTTTCCCGGGGATCCGCCTTACGTCCCCTACGAAAATCCGGTCGGCATCTATCGAAAAACCGTCCGTATGCCGCTGCATGTGCGCGGGATGCGGAAACGGATCCACTTTCACGGGGTCTTGAGCGCGTTTCATCTCTACGTGAACGGGAGGTTGATCGGATACTCTGAGGGCAGCCACCTCCCCGCAGAGTTTGACATCACCTCGATGCTGCACGAAGGAGACAATGACATCCTGGTTTTCGTTTACAAATACAGTACCGGATCCTGGCTGGAGGATCAGGATTGTTTTCGCTTTAACGGTATATTCCGGGATGTGTACATCGAAGCCATACCGCCTGTGACCGTACATGATGTGCACGTCGAAACCAATGCAAAGGATGCGGGTTTTCACAACTGGAACCTCCGTATATCTACCGATCTAATCTCCTATCTGGGAGAGACAGCATCTCTGCGCGTTCGGCTGGTCCGGGACGGTAACACGCTGCTGGACGAGCGGGAACGGGTTCGTCTGCAGCCCGCGCAGAGCAAGGATTTTCACTCTCCGATCCGTTTTCGGGGTGCTGCGGTACTGTCGTATACGCTGGAGAATGTCGATCCGTGGAGTGCGGAACAACCCGCGCTCTATGATCTGTATCTCAGTACCCTGGATGCAACCGGACAGGAGTATGCCTGCATCCATCTGCCGGTCGGTTTCCGGGAAGCGCGGTTTGCAGGTCAGGTTTTCACTGTGAACGGCAGTCCCGTGAAACTGCTTGGAGTCAATCGCCACGACTCGCATCCCGACCGCGGTGCGGCGGTGACGGTTTCCGACATGGTGCGGGATCTGCTCCTGATGAAGCGTCACAACATCAATTGTGTACGGACATCCCATTATCCCAACGACCCGATTTTCCTCGAACTGTGCGATCTGCTGGGACTCTATGTCGTAGACGAGACCGATCTGGAATGCCACGGCGCGATGCGACTCGCGGGCGGATTCGAACAGCTGGCGGACAACCCGGACTGGGAGCCTGCGTTTGTGGAGCGGATGGAGCGCATGGTGATGCGGGATCGATCCCATGCCTGCGTTGTTTTCTGGTCGCTCGGGAACGAGTCCGGATACGGACGCAATCACAAATCAATGGCCCGCGCCGCCCGTGCGCTGGATACCAACCGCCCCATACATTACGAAGGTGCAGTGCACGCGGACCGGCTCGGATTTGACATGATCAGCCGGATGTACCCCGATCCGATCTGGCTGGAAGAGGAACTCCGGAAAAACGAGGATCCCCGTCCGCATTTCCTGTGCGAATACGCACATGCGATGGGGACCGGCCCGGGATCACTCAAAGAGTACACCGATCTGATTTTCAGATATCCGCAACTTGCCGGCGGGTGCGTCTGGGAATGGTGCGATCATGCAATTCGCAAGAAAAGATCCGACGGCCGGGACCGGTTTACCTATGGTGGGGACCACGGGGAATTTCCGCATGACGGGAACTTTTGTGTCGACGGACTCGTCAGCCCAGACCGTGTACCCCATTCCGGACTGCTGGAACTCAAACAGGCCTACCGGCCGGTCGTCGTATATCCGGTCGATCCCCCTGCCGGTCGCTTCCGGATCGCAAACCGGCAGGCACACTCCGGAACCGGCAACCTGCGTATGTGTTGGGTTTTGCTGTGTGAGGGACAACCGGTTACTTATGGCGAAATAGCCGATTTCTCATTGGACCCGCATGGAGAGAAGGTCATTACAATCGATTACGGGCAGGATCTGATGCGGGCGAACACAGTGGATCCGTCATTCCCGTTTGCGACATCTGACACCCCTCCTTTCCGTACGCATATTCACGCCGAACGGCCCGAGTACATCCTTCGTTTTGAATGTACGCTTCGCAATCCAACGATGTGGGCGGAAGCGGGAGAGGAGACCGGATTCGACGAGTTTGTGATCCAGCCCGGGAGTAGACTGCCGGTTCATGAGGATACGGGAGGGCAGGTGGATCTGACACACAATGCCCATCTATCGATCGTTACTGGCCGGAGATTCTGGATCGTGTTCAACCGGTATACCGGCACGTTCGAGTCCTGGAGGGTCGGAGATCGCGAGTTTTTCAGCGAGAAAACCGTCCTTCCCCCCGAAGGAACCGGGATGCAGCCGCAGCCTGCCGGCCCTCGCGTATCTCTGCTGCGGGCGTTCATCGACAATGACCGCATCCTCTGTGAGGAATGGAAGACGGCAGGATACGACCGTCTGTGGCTGGAAGTCCGCAACGTGCATGAGAGCTGTGACGGAACCAAAGCGGTGTTTATTGTGGACTCCGTTCTGTGTCCGGTATCGGAAAGCCCGGTTTTTGACCTGCAAACGCAGTATGAAGTGGACCGGTTCGGCACCTTGTCTGTGACCGTTCGTCTCAACCCGTGCCGGAAAAATCTTCCGAGACTGCCGCGCTTTGGCATTCGCCTCGGATTGCACAACACCTTCCGCCACGTAACCTGGTATGGCCTTGGCCCGGGCGAAGCATATCGCGACATGAAAATGAGTGCCCGTACCGGTGTATGGACTCTGCCCATATCCGAACTGGAAGAACAGAGGATTGTTCCGCAGGAGAACGGTGTGCGGCACGAGATCCGATGGCTCAAGATGCTCGATGAGCGCGGCTGGGGACTGCTGGTGGAAAACGGCGGCGTCTTTGGCGCGGCGGCGCGTCACTATACGGTGGAAGATCTCCTCACCACAACACACCACGACGACCTCGTGCCGCGGGATTTTGTCGAACTCTGTCTGGATCACGCGATGGACGGCATCGGATCTCACAGCTGCGGACATCCGCCGCTTCCCCCGTATCGGCTGCATTGTGCTCCGATGGAGGCGACCTTCCGCCTGATTCCGATCCGGCCGGAAGAGGCCTGATGTTGCAGTAAATGTGACTGCTGGTTCCCGAACACACTGTGGTAGAATAGATATATATTTACCGGTTTCGCTTGAGATCCTATTGTTTTGGCGCGTTTGTATCGTAGCCGTTCGTGTCGTTTCATAGCTCTGATTCCGTTGTATGTGTCATACGTTTCCGCCATTGCTTCCTGCATTGATGCGTCTGCACCGCTGTCTCTGTCCGGGACTGTGGTGACACGTGGAGGTGTCCTGAATGGAGAACGTGCAAACGGAATGCCGGCCGGTCGCTGATGAAAATGAAACGATCGAAACCTTGCGCCGGATCATCGTCTCGTATGAAAAGAAAGAAAGCAATCTGATCCAGATTCTGCATATGGCACAGGCACTGTACGGGTATCTACCCGACTCGGTATTACGGGTCATCGGCGAGGAAATGAATCTTCCGATGCCAGTGGTCCGCAGTGTCGTTTCTTTTTATTCCTACTTTTCGACGCAGCCAAAAGGCAGGCATACCATCCAGGTGTGCCTTGGCACCGCCTGTTATGTCCGCGGTGGCACACGGGTTTTGGAAGCATTGAAAAACAGTCTCAAGATCGACGTGGCACAGACCACCGGGGACGGACGGTTTTCTCTCGAAGTCAAACGCTGCATCGGTTCGTGCGGTCTCGCACCGGCGATCCGGATCGACCAGACCGTCCACAAACGGGTCAATCCGACCCGTATCGACGAGATTCTGGATCTGTATCGCTAGGGGGTGACGCGCATGATATCAGTCAGTACCGAATCGATCATTACCGGATTCGACGATCTGCAAAAACGACGAGACCGATTTCTGAAAGGACAGGCCGGCATCCGGCACACGGTCCTTGTCTGCGCCGGCGCGGGGTGTGTCTCCTGCGATTGTACGTCATGCAGCGAAGCCCTGGAAGCATCGTTACGGGAAGCAGGTCTTTCCCAATCGGTTCAAGTGCGCAAGACAGGCTGTATGGGAATTTGCGACGCGGGACCGATCATGGTGGTCCAGCCGGACGATGTGCTGTATTGCAAACTGCGGCCGGAGGATATGCCGGAGATCGTGCAACGGCACTTTCTGGAGGGTCAGATCGCGGTCGAACACTGTTTTGTCGACCCGGGAACCGGACAGCCGGTCGAGCGTGTGGGAGAGATCCCTTTTTTCAGCAAACAGCATAAAATCGTGCTGAAAAACTGTGGAAGAACCGCATTCGACGATTTAGACGAGTATATCGCCAACCAGGGATTCGAAGCCTTGTACCGGGCTGTTCACGATATGACGCCCGATGCGGTCATAGACGTAATCAAGCAGTCCGGTCTCCGTGGTCGCGGAGGAGGCGGATTCCCGACAGGACTCAAATGGGGGCTGGCGAGAAAAGCGGCCGGCGAGCGCAAATATATCATATGCAACGCGGACGAAGGGGATCCCGGCGCCTTTATGGATCGGAGTCTGCTGGAAGGGGATCCATTCCTTGTGATCGAGGGGATGGCGATTGGCGGATACGCCATCGGAGCGGAGCAGGGTGTCATCTATGTCCGCGCGGAGTATCCGCTCGCGGTGGAGCGCATCCAGAACGCGGTGGTCGCTGCCCGTGAAGCGGGACTGCTGGGCGAAGGTCTTTTCGGGACGAACACCCGGTTCGATCTGGAAATCCGGATTGGTGCGGGTGCGTTTGTCTGCGGAGAGGAAACCGCTCTGATGCGTTCCGTGGAAGGACGCCGCGGCGAACCCCGCCAGAAACCGCCTTTTCCGTCGGACCGTGGTTTGTTCGGGATGCCGACGGTGATCAACAACGTGGAAACTTTTGGAAACATTGCGTCGATCCTCCTTCATGGCAGCCAATGGTTTGCCTCGGTCGGGACGGACAAGAGCAAAGGGACCAAAGTGTTTGCACTCGCAGGAGACATCAACAACACCGGGATTGTCGAAGTCCCGATGGGGATTACGCTGGGGGAGATCATCCACGACGTCGGCGGTGGTATCCCGCACGGAAAACGTTTTAAGTCCGCCCAGACCGGTGGCCCGTCGGGCGGCTGCCTGACCCGTGAACATCTCAACACACCGATCGATTATCAATCGCTGATCGAGCTCGGTGCGATCATGGGGTCGGGTGGACTGATCTGCATGGATGAAGACACCTGTATGGTCGATGTCGCGCGCTTCTTCATGGAGTTTGTGCAGGAGGAGTCCTGCGGGTTGTGTGTGGCCTGCCGGCTTGGCACCCGGCGAATGCTGGATATCCTCAACCGGATCGTCAGGGGCGAGGGACAGGAAGGGGATGTGGAAAAGCTGATCGAGCTCGGCGAGACGGTGAAGGACACTGCGCTGTGCGGTCTCGGACAGACAGCACCGAATCCGGTCCTGAGCACCATCCGCTATTTCCGGGAGGAGTACGACGAACATATCCGGAACAAATACTGTCGCGCGGGCGTGTGTCAGGACCTGTTTTTGTCTCCTTGTGAAAATGCGTGCCCCGCAGGGGTGAATGTACCGGGCTATCTGGCGTTGATCGCCGCAGGGCGGCCTGTGGACGCCTATCGGTTGATCCGGCAGGAGAATCCCTTTCCAGCGATCTGCGGACGCGTGTGTACCCATCCCTGCGAGTCCCGATGCCGTCGTGCACAACTGGATGATCCCCTGTCCATTTGTGATCTCAAACGATACGCTTCGGATGTGGCGATGGCATTCGGGGTGCCCCCCGAAGATCCCGCGTCGTCACGTCGCGGAAAATCGGTCGCGATCATCGGTGCCGGACCTTCCGGCCTGACCTGTGCATACTATCTGGGCCGGCTCGGATATGATGTGACCGTGTTCGAGTCCGAGTCGGTCGCGGGCGGCATGCTGGCATTCGGCATCCCGGAGTACCGGCTTCCCAAAGCAGTTCTTCAGCGGGAAATCCAAGCAATTGAGCAGGCCGGCATCCGGATCAGGTACGGAACTGAAATCGGAAAGGACCTCTCTTTCGATACGCTTCGCAGTTTGTATGACGCAATCTATATTGCCACCGGGACCCAGCGATCCCGCCGGATCGGGCTGGAGGGAGAGGATCTGCCAGGCGTGTATCACGGTCTGGATTATCTGAGAGACGTCAATCTGGGTCGGGGTGTGCATCTGGCCGGCACCGTTGCGGTGATCGGGGGCGGGAGTACTGCCATGGATGCCGCCAGGGTCGCGTTGCGAAACGGGGCGGACAACGTGATGGTGCTGTATCGCAGAAACCTCGAGGACATGCCGGCCGATCTGCGTGAAATACGGGAGGCGGTCGAAGAGGGTGTACGGATGCATGAACGGGTCTCTCCGGTCCGGTTTGAGGGGATCGGGCGTGTGGAACGCGTCGTCTGTCAGCGTATGGAATGCCGGGGATTCGATAAAGAGGGAAGACGCCGTCCGGAACCGATCGAGGGGAATTTTGTCACGTTTCCGGTGGACGCGGTCATCCTCGCGGTGAGCCAGTATTCCGATCTCCCCTTTGTTCGTCCCGATGAAGTGGAGGTGACCAGCTGGGGCACGTTCATCGTCAACCCGGACACCCACCAGACAAGCCTTCCGGGTGTGTTTGCGGGTGGAGATGTGGTGCGCGGCGCGGATATCGTGATCACCGCGATTGCCGATGGAAAGCACGTGGCTTCCTCCATCGACCGGTATCTGGGCGGCAGCGGAGAACTGGACAAAGGAAAGAGGATCGATATTCCCGTTCCACCCGAAGACACCGATGGAAGTGAACGCCACCGTTTGGTGCCCGACAATCTGGATTCGAAAACCCGGATCGAAGGGTTCCGGGAAGTGCGGCAGGGATACCGTGCAATCGAAGCGGTGTATGAAGCCGGACGCTGTTTGCGATGCGACCGACGCTGAGGAGGGAAGAAGTCATGGTGCAACTGACGATCAACCAGCAACTCTGTACTGCGGAAGAGGGTTCGACCATCCTGGAAGCCGCCGCGGCCCACCATATCCTGATCCCGACACTATGCTATCGAAAAGAACTCGGCCCGGTCGGATCCTGCCGTGTCTGCTCGGTCGAAGTGGAAGGCGCAAAATCCCTCATGGCGGCCTGTGTGACGCCGGTGGCCGACGGCATGGTCGTGCGCACCAACACACAGCGCGTCCGCCGGGCCCGCAAAGTGCTGTACGAACTGATTCTGTCCGATCATCCGACCGACTGTCTGCATTGTGGACGGTCAAGCGACTGTGAGTTGCAACAGCTGGGCGAAGTGCTTCAGGTCAAGACCTCGCGGTTTGAGGGGGCCCGGTCCAAAGCCGAAATCGACCTGTCAAACCCTTCGATTGTTCGCGACGCCTCTAAATGCATCCTGTGCCGCCGTTGCGTTGCGATGTGCGCGGAAGTGCAGGGGATCGGTGTGGTACAGCCGCAGCGCCGTGGATTTTTGACCGGCATCGGACCCGGCGGCGACGGGCTGCTGGGGACCGAGGCCTGTACCTATTGCGGGCAGTGTACAACGGTTTGTCCGACCGACGCGCTGCATGAGCGGGAGTCCGCGGATGCGGTCTGGCATGCGCTGGCGGATCCATCCAAAGTGACGGTCGTGCAGACCGCACCTGCCGTGCGGGCCGCACTGGGCGAAGCGTTTGGACTCCCTCCGGGCACCTTGGTGACCGGGCGTATGGTCAGTGCGCTGCGTGCGCTCGGATTCGACTACGTGTTCGATACGGATTTTGCCGCCGATCTGACCGTCCTGGAAGAAGGCACTGAGCTGTTGGCGCGTATTGCTTCCCTATTTATGGAGCGGGGTGCACTTTCTTCCGAAGAACGGGATAGACTGCCGTTGCCGGATCCGCTGCCGCTGCCGGTATTCCCGATGATCACGAGCTGCAGTCCGGGCTGGATCAAGTACATTGAACATTATTATCCGGAGCACCTGGCTCACCTATCGACATGCAAATCGCCTCACATGATGCTCGGCGCACTCGCAAAAACCTGGTTTGCGGACAAACAGGGCATCCGTCCTTCCGATCTGCATGTGACGTCCGTGATGCCCTGTACCGCCAAAAAGCATGAGATCACCCGTCCGGAGATGCAGAATGACGGAGAGTGGAACGTCGATGAGGTGCTTACGACCAGGGAGCTGGGCAAGATGCTGCTGGAGTCCGGGATATGTTTTGAATCCCTTCAGGAATCCCGTTTTGACGATCCGCTTGGATTGTCCACCGGTGCAGCCGACCTGTTCGGGGCATCGGGCGGCGTGATGGAAGCGGCACTGCGGACGGTGTATGAGATCATCACAGGACGCGAACTTCCGTTTTCCGGTCTCAATGCCAATCCGGTTGCCGGTCTCGAGAAAATCAAGAAAGCGGCGATCCGAATCGAGCATCCAAAACCGGAATGGAGCTTTCTGGACGGGGTGGAACTGCGTGTGGCGGTTACCAACGGACTGGCCGGTGCCGCGGAACTGATGGAGGAAGTCGCCCGGGGAGAGAGCCCGTACCACTTTATCGAAGTCATGGGATGTCCCGGCGGGTGTATCACGGGCGGAGGGCAGCCGCGTTCCACAGATCTGGATGTGCGCCGGCTGCGCATGGAGGCGATCTACCGGGAGGATGAGGGCAAGCCGATTCGCAAATCCCACGAGAATCCGTCACTCAAATCTTTGTACGATCTGTATCTGGGGGCGCCGGGCGGTCATCTTTCGCATACGCTTCTGCATACAAGCTACACTGCACGCAAGCGATACTGACGAAAGAAATCAGCGACCTTCCGGCGCGTCACATCACGATATATACTCAAAATGCAAAGGCCCAGTACTCCATGGTGACCTGCTCCCCCTTAAGTCTTCAGTCGATTTTTTATTTCGCCTGTCAATTTAAAGGGGGAGCATATCAATGGAGCGGGGCTTTTTCTTTGTGTGATGGCCACATATTGTCCACATCACACGCCTGCGGCAATTGCATGTGAATTTTTGCAGCCATAGAATAAAAGAAGTCTGGAAATATCGTTTTAGCGGGAATATGGAAAGGGGAGTCAAAATGGATACGATGTACAAACAGGACGGAAGACTCGTCATTCAAAATGAGAATGAGAAAATTGCGATCGAGTCGTGGGGGAGAAACAGCATTCGCGTACGGTCGGTCTTGATGGGTGAACTCATCGACACGTACTTTGCGCTTCTTGATAAACCGGAAGGATTTGATCCGGACATTGTCATCCGGCAGACAGAAACCAGCACACCCATGGGTCCTTCGGTCCATTATGAAGCGACACTTGTGAACGGAGACATCAGCGTCAGTGCCGTGGAAGAACGTACCGGTGTCCACCTGTCCATTTTCCGGAAAGGCGAATGCATCCTGGACGAGCCGGAAGCAACCTCGTTGAGAATCCGCAGTCGTCAATTCGCCCCGATCATCGGCGGTGATTACAAACTGACGGTACAGTTCAACTCGAACGCGGGAGAGAAACTGTATGGCATGGGTCAGTACCAGCAGGAGTTGTTGAACCTCAAAGGTACGACGTTGGAACTGGCGCATCGCAATTCCCAGGCGTCCGTGCCATTTGTGCTCTCCAGCCTGGGGTACGGCTTCTTCTGGCACAACCCGGCGATCGGCCGCGCGACATTCGGGACGAATGATACGATCTGGGAAGCGGAAAGCACGAAACAACTGGATTACTGGGTTACGGTAGCCGATTCACCCGCCCGGATCATCCAGTCGTATGTCCAGGCGACCGGCCTGCCTCCGATGATGCCGGAATACGGGCTTGGCTTCTGGCAGTGTAAACTTCGGTATTGGAACCAGGAACAGCTCCTAAATGTTGCCCGCGAATACAAACGCCGTAATATTCCGCTGGATGTCATCGTCTGTGATTTCTTTCACTGGCCTTATACCGGCGACTTCCGCTTCGACACCGAGTTTTTTCCGGATCCGAAGGCCATGGCGGACGAATTGAAAACCATGGGGATCGAGCTGATGTGTTCCATTTGGCCCCACGTCGATACGCGAAGCGAAAATTACAGAGAACTCCTCAAAAAAGGGATGCTGATCCGCACGGAATACGGAACCAACAATGCTGCCATCGGCTCCAACAACATTTTCCAGTTCATCGATCCGACCAATCCGGCCACCTGTGATTTTGTGTGGGAGAAAATCCGGAAGAATTACTTTGATCTCGGCATCAAGCTTTTCTGGCTTGACGAGGCGGAACCGGAGCTGGATCCCTATGATTTCGGGAACTACCGCTATTTTATGGGGCCCAACACACAGATCGGAAATATATACCCGCAGCGTTACTCCGCCATGTTTTACGACAAGATGGCACAGGAAGGCATGGACAATGTGGTCAACCTGGTACGTTGTGCATGGGCCGGTTCCCAGCGGTACGGGGCACTTGTATGGAGCGGAGACATCCACAGCCGCTTTGACATTTTACGAAGACAGGTCTGTATCGGCTTGAATATGGGTATTTCCGGCATTCCGTGGTGGACGACCGATATCGGAGGATTTACCGGTGGTGAGATTCACGACCCGGAATTCCAGGAGCTCTTGATCCGCTGGTTCCAGTGGGGGGCGTTCTGCCCGGTCATGCGGCTGCACGGCGTCCGGTCCGACAACACGAAACCTCGCGAACGTGTGATCAATGCCGCAGGCGAAGTGAAGACCGGTTCGGGTGCGGACAACGAAGTCTGGAGTTTTGGAGAAGAAAACTGCGATATCATGGTACGTTATATCCGTCTGCGAGAGCGGATGCGGGACTATACGCGTGCCGTCATGCGGGAAACCCACGAAACCGGCGCACCGGTCATGCGCACTTTGTTCTATGAATTCCCCGACGACGCAAACACGTGGGAAATCAAAGACGAGTACCTCTTCGGGAGGGACATGCTTGTGGCTCCGGTCATGTACTACAACATGCGGGAACGGGAAGTGTACCTGCCTTGCGGTGCGGATTGGACCGACGCCTGGACAGGGAAGTCCTATCCCGGCGGTCAGACCGTCCGGGTGTCAGCTCCGCTTGAGCAGATCCCGGTGTTCCTGAAGAATACCAAATGGCTGGATGTGTTTGCGAAGGACTGACAGAAGGGAAGAGTCTTGCGGATATATGCCGGCTTGAAAGCCCTGCGGCATAGAACTGCAGTCCATTGCTGTCTGACTTGACCCGGCAATAAATGGTAACATGGGTGATGAGTAGAAGAGTTGGTGGAAGGATGGACGCTTGCGCTTCGGTGGAGAATCCGGCAAGTACAAGGCTAAAAAACAGCGGATTTCGGTTTCTTCGATCCAGTCTACGAAGGTGAGGAGCTTGCTATGTGGAATGACCTGAGAACAGATGAATATGAAGGCATGCTGGCGGAAACGATTTCACTGAACGGTGCCGATGGCGACCAGGTCCATGCCTATTATGCCCGACCGCTCGGCAAAGGTCCTTTCCCGGGAGTTGTACTGATTCCGCACATGCCGGGCTGGGACGAATTTTATCGCGAGACAGCTCGACGCTTCGCCCAGCACGGTTATCTGACCGTCTGTCCGGATATATTCTGCCGCTTCGGTCATGGCACGCCGAGTGAGATATCAGCCAAGGCGCGCGCGGAGGGCGGTGTTCCTGACAACACGGTGCTGGGCGACTGCGAAGGTGCGCTCAACATGCTGAAATCGCTTCCCAGCAACAATGGCAAAGTTGGGGTCATAGGAACCTGTTCCGGCGGACGCCATGCTTTTCTGGCCGCCTGCCGGGTCAGTGGTTTCGACGCTGCCGTTGAATGCTGGGGCGGTCGCGTTGTCGCGCCGGGAGGGGGTCTCCCGGATGGACAGAAAGCCCCGATCGACTATACAGCGGACCTGGCCTGCCCGTTGCTTGGCCTGTTCGGCAATGACGACAAATCTCCGACCCCGCCTGAAGTCGACATGCATGAGGCTGAGCTCAAAAAACACGGCAAGAACTATGAGTTCCACCGCTACGATGGTGCCGGCCATGGTTTCTGGTACTATCACGGTGACATGTACCGGCCACAACAGGCGATGGATTCCTGGAACAAGGTATTCGCTTTCTTCGGAAAGTACCTGAAAGAAGGAAGATGACCGACTGACCGGAAAGGCCGGAAGATGGGAAACTCCAACGCAGGGGCGGCACTGACCGGCGAGCCTTTCGTCGTGATGGCAAAGCCGGTGGGGCCGCTCTGCAATCAACAATGCGGTTATTGCTACTATCTCGAAACAGAGCAGTATTATGACGCTGCGCACGCATTCCGCATGCCGGACCACGTGCTGGAAGCCTTTGTGCGTCAGTACATCGAGGAAAGTCCGGGTCCGCAGATTCCGTTCACCTGGCACGGCGGTGAGCCGACCCTGGCCGGCCTGGCCTTCTTCAGGAAAGCCGTCGCCATGCAAAAACGCTTCCTGCCGGCTGGCTGGACCTGCTGGAACAACCTGCAAACCAACGGGATCCTGCTCGATGACGAATGGTGCGCTTTTCTGGCAGAAGAACATTTCGATGTCGGCTTAAGCCTGGATGGCACCCAACCGCTTCATGACGAGTACCGCAAAGATTACAGCGGCCAGGGCACGTTCGACCGTGCGGCTGCTGCCTGCCGCCGCCTGCAGGCGCATGGCATCCAGCCCGACCTGCTCTGTACGGTGACATCGTCAATCGCGAACGATCCGATCGGCGTCTATCGTTCATTGCGCTCCTTCAATACCGGCTGGATCCAGTTCATTCCGATCGTGCGGCGAACGACGGACGGGGGAGTCACCCCCGAATCCGTCGGTGCCGATGACTACGGCCGTTTCCTCAGCACCATCCTTGACGAGTGGCTGTCCCGCGACATCGGGTCTCTCGAGGTTCAGTTGTTTGCCGAGTTGTCGCACATCTGGTCGGGTGGTGAGGCAAACGTCTGCCAGCTGGCCCCGACCTGTGGCCGTGTCCTGATCTTGGAACATGACGGCAGCGTATATTCCTGCGACCATTTCGTATCACCGGAACACTGGCTCGGTAACCTGTCGAGCCAGACGCTGAGAGAAATGGCCGACTCGCCGGCACAACGCAGCTTCGGGCTGGCCAAACGTGACAGCCTGCCTGACCAGTGCCGGACTTGCGCCTACCTCGCGGTCTGTCGCGGCCATTGCCCGAAAGACCGGTTCATCCTGTCCGAAACGGGCGAACCGGGCTTGAATTATCTGTGTGCCGGACTACAGCAGTTTTATGCGCATGCTGAGAAACCGTTGCGACAGGTCGGCCAAATGCGCCGGCAGGGAATGACGCCATCCAGTATCCGGTCTGCCCTGCATGCCGAAGAGAAGATCCGCTGGCAGGGAATTGGACGGAACGACCCTTGCCCTTGCGGCAGCGGCCGCAAAGCAAAGAGCTGCTGCTGGCACAAGCGGCCTTGATACCGGGGGAACGCAAGTATGAAAGAGATCATGACTCTGGACAAGGGCTGGATTTTGAAGAAGATCGAAAGCACCGATGTCCTTGATATCGGGCAGATCGATGGCTTGCTGACATCTGGCGCAGATGCAGAGAGCCGGGTTTTCGAAGTTGCGCAGATGCCCAGACAGGTTCAGGAGATCTTGATCGACTACGGTGTCATCGAAAACCCCAATATCCGTGGCAACAGCGAGAAGTGCCTTTGGATCGACCAGACGGACTGGCTGTATGTCCGGAATTTCCCGTACCAACCTGACGACAGGAAAGTGGAAATTCATTTCATGGGACTCGATACTTTTGTGGACATCTATCTCAATGGAGCAAAAATCGGCACGCACAACGATGTGTACCTGCCACAGTCGATTGATATCTCCGGGAGGCTTTTGCAGGAGAACCAGCTGGTTCTCCATTTCCGCTCGACCGATCGAATCCTCTCTGAAATCCCTCTCCCCGAGGAACTTGAGGGTCGCGTAAAAAAATCAGCCAAGGCCAGGATTTTCGATTCTTCCTATGGAGACTACCTGGGACCGAAGCCCCGTCTGGTCCGGATGGGGGTCTATGATGAGATTTTTCTGGAGAAGACGGACAAAACCAAAATCAGCTGGATGGACATCGATACACGTCTCGATGACAGCCTCCAGCGTGCAACCGTATCTGTCCAGCTGACCTGCGATGGAGATGTATCCGGTTGCGAAGCAGTCGTAAAAATCATCGACTCCCATGGCCATGCCGCAGGCATGTGCAGAAAGTCATTTGGGGATCCTGAAAACAGCTCCCTTGCGATCGAGTTTGTTATCGAGACCCCGGATCTTTGGTGGCCCAGGCTGCATGGCAGCCAACCCCTCTATACGGTCGAAGCTTCAATCGTGACTGGCAGCCATCTCCACGACACCGGGTCAAAGAAAATCGGCATCCGGAAAATCGGATTGGCCGGTGATTTGGATTTTCGGATCAACAACCTGCCGATCAAGCTCTATGGCGCCAATCTCGCACCGCTGGACACCCTGACGAGTGTTTACGACAGGGACAAGATGGATCGGATGCTGCAGCTGGCCGGGAACGCGAACTGTGAGTGCCTCCGGGTCTGGGCTTCGAACGAGCGGCTTGACGACGACTTTTACGAGCAGTGCGATGAACGCGGCTTCCTGCTGTGGCAGGATTTCTTCTCCGCGTACTCGATGTACAATCTGGACCCGGAGCTGGAAGACCTGTTCCGCCGGGAGGCGGAATTCCAGGTAAAACGTCTGAAGCACCACCCGTCGATCCTGTTGTGGTGCGGAGGCAACGAAAGCCTCATGATGAGGGATTACGAATATCCGGGCGAACCCTACCTGGGGATCAAGGTGCTGACCGAAATCTATCCCGG
Source organism: uncultured Oscillospiraceae bacterium (assembly GCA_964492455.1). Lineage (GTDB taxonomy): Bacteria > Bacillota > Clostridia > Saccharofermentanales > UBA5734 > JAAYKS01. The sequence goes on along the minus strand of CAZBKR010000001.1, from coordinate 25,130 downwards.
AGTATGCAGCAGGTTCGATCCGGACAGGTATTACCATCGTTCCTCCCCGGACGGCGGCAGTTTCGCCAACGACCCGCTGGCTGGAGACACACACGGGTATACCCACATCTGGTATGTGCCGGGAAACCATTATCCCGTATTTCTGAGCGAAAACTGCAGGGTCTCGACACCGGCCATGCGGACTATGAAGGTCATGATGGAGCCGGACGACCTGTGGCCGGAGGGGTACACCGGTCAGCAGGAGAAAAACTCCGATTTGGTCTGGCCGGCGACGTGGAACAAGTACAACTCCAACTTCGGCTACCTGAAACTGGGCGAAGTCGAAAAGTTCTATGACGGCACCGACCTGGACGCGATGCTGTACCGGATCGGTTGGGGACACGGGCAGTATATCCGCAGCAGGGTAGAACGTTATCGCAGGGGAATCCCCGTCCGTCCGGACGACCCCTGCGAGCGTATGACAAAGGGTCATATTCTGTGGAAGCTCAACAACAGCTGCAACCACATCTTTTTCGGTGTTGTGGACTATTTCTGTGAACCCTACATCGCCTATTACAGCATGAAAAGAGCATACGCACCTGTCCTGCTGTCGTTTGAAATCGGCAATTTCATCAAACTGTACATGGTCAACGACAGTCCGAAAGCAGCCCGCGGCAAAGTTCATGTCCAGCTGTTTGATCCGATCCGGAATGTATGCCAGGACACTTTTGAAGTTCCGTTCGAGGTGTTGGCGGACGAATCCAGGGTGTTGTGCGACCTGAACCGGTTTGGTCAGTTCAAGAACAATAACATCCTGTTTGCTTATGCGGTGGACGAGAGCGGAAACAGGATCGCGGAGGCCATCGACTATTGCGAGATGGAACGCCGCATGAGGTTTCCAAAGGACGCCCGGATCCACATGGAGATGGTGGACGGTGGCATCCGGATCACGACAGACAAGTATGCCCGCTCCATTGAGCTGTTGGGCGTTGGTGATGACGGCGACGCATTCGGCTGGGTGTTTGACGACAATTACTTTGACCTGATCCCTGGAGATGTCAAGACGGTTACCCTGCTGCGGGGAAAAAGCAGCGGCACGATCACCGCGAAGGCGTATTACTCCGACCATACGACGCAGTTGTCCTTAAGATAAGTTCCGAGTGTTGGGTATGTGACCGGTCAGCAATAGAGATGATGTACATTGTAAATGACAACCAGCTCCTGCGTGTTCTGATCCTGAGGATTCCGATTGTAGGTACATGAAAGCTGTAACGCAAAAAGCCCCGCGACCTTAGAGCCGCAGGGCTTTTTCTGGCAGGGGAGACGCGATTCGAACACGCAACCGACGGTTTTGGAGACCGTTGCTCTACCGTTGAGCCACTCCCCTGTGTATTGAGTTCCGGTAGATGTGAGATCCGGAACTCTTTGAAATTATAGTGGAACCCACACCCACTGTCAATGAATCGTTTAAGGGCGTTTTTCCCGGGATTTCGGCCGTGATTTTTAAGACTTTGGAAGGGGCGCAGGGACGGTAAATTCGTTGGATCACGCTATTCTACCGCTTGCGTGACTCCCGTCTCCGGCAGGATCTTTCCGACCAGACCCGCCAGTACTTTGCCGGGACCGCATTCCACATACGTATCCGCACCTGCCGCCTGAAGGGCGCTCACCTCTTCCACCCACCGCACCGGACGGGTCATGTGGAGCTCCAGATAAGCGGCAAAGCTCGGGTCCGGTTGAGAGTGAAGAGAAGGAAGCAGAGGAGCGGCGAACACATTGGAATAGAGTGTGCCAAGGTTGGGTTCCGCAAGGGAAAGGTGCGCAAAATCGCTGCGCAATCCGGCAGCCGCATCCGCCATGAAGTGTGAATGGAACGCGCCGGACACCGCCAGGGGCACCACCCGCCGGGCACCGGCTGCTTTAAGGACATCGACTGCCTGGTGTACGTCTTCCAGGGAACCTGCAATCACACTCTGGAGCGGCGCATTGTGGTTGGCCAGAACGACCTTCCCCTCGAGCCCGGCGGATGACAACGTGGCATGGATTTCGTCCGCTCGAAGACCGAGAACGGCTGCCATGGATCCGGGATGTGCAAGGCAAGCTTCCTGCATCCACTGCGCCCGGGTTGCCACCAGACGCACCGCATCCTGGAGAGCGAGTGCGCCTGACGCTGTCATGGCAGCGTACTCACCCAGTGAAAATCCGGCAAACAAAGCGGGACTGTCCGTTTCATTTCGTTCGCGATACAGTGCCCACGCGGCCAGACTGTGTGTAAAAACCGCCGGCTGTGCATAGGTGGTCATCGCGAGCTTTTCGTCATCGAGACGGGAAGGATCGTACCCCAGCAGATCGGATACTTCCTCATAAAGAATCGCGGCGGCGCGGCCTTTACGGATCATTTCGGTTCCCATATCCCGGTGCTGGGTACCTTGTCCGGCGAATAAAAAAGCGATCATGTGCGGATCCTCCCGGTTTGGTTTTGGATGTCTCCATCTTGACGGGTACAGGTGGAGAGGATAAGATGGAATCATTCTTTGACTATCAAAATAATTGAAAGCCAAACTAAAAGCAAGCAGGAGGCGTGACTTGGGTATCAAGATTCGAGGGATCGGCGGATATCTTCCCCCCATAGAGGTAACAAACGCAATGTTCGAGCGTCTGGTGGACACATCGGATGCCTGGATCACTTCGCGGACAGGGATCAAAAAGCGCCATCTTTCCGATGGAGAGCCAACCTGGTCGATGGGGCTTGCCGCTGCCCGCAAGGCGATCGACAGTGCGGGAGCAAAGGCTTCTGAGATCGATGCCATTCTCGTTTCATCGGTCACACCGGACTACCATACACCCAGCACATCCTGTATCCTGCAGGCCGAACTGGGCGCGGATCGGGCCTTTTGTCTCGACTTCAACGTGGCGTGTTCGGGTTTTGTGTATGGCTACGATCTGGCGGTGCGCTACTTGTGTGACCCGGATGTCCGCAATGTGCTGCTCGTCTGCAGTGAAAAACTTTCGGGCATCACGGACTACACCGACAGGTCGACCTGTGTGTTGTTCGGCGACGGTGCCGGAGCGATGCTGATTGGAAAAGAAGGGGACGGCGAAGGGATTGACTGGCGGAATCGGGTTGCCAAACTGAGCCATCTGGGCGCGGAAGGCAGTCTCGGTCACACCATTGTAAGCCGGGCGGACTATCACGCGCATCCCTTCCAGACGCATTCTGTCGATCGGAGCGGCCGTTACGGAGCGGAGGAGAATCTGTTCCTCCGGATGGAAGGACAGGAAGTCTATCGCTTCGCGGTCCGCGTGCTGGTGGATGCGGTCCGCCAGGTACTGGAGCAAAACGAACTGACGCTCGACGACATCGCCTGGATCGTACCGCACCAGGCCAATGACAGGATCCTGGAGGCATCGGCGCGCCGGCTCGGTATCGAGTCCGACAGAATGGTCTCCTATATCGCGGACATCGGCAACACTTCATCGGCCACGATTCCACTCTGTCTGGACCGCATGGTCACGGAAGGCCGTCTGCAGCGGGGCGACCGGGTGATTCTGTGCGGATTCGGGGGCGGACTGACATACGGAGCGGCTTTACTGGAATATTAACGATTACCTTGACGGAGGGTTCCATGGAAAACAGAGTGACGACACTGCTGGGGATTCAGTATCCATTGATCCAGGGCGGTATGGCCTGGGTGGCGGACTGCCATCTGGCCGCAGCGGTCTCCAACGCAGGCGGGCTGGGACTGATCGCGGGCGGATCGATGCCGGGAGAGCTGTTGCGCGAACAGATCAGACGAACGCGTGAAATGACCGACAGGCCATTCGGCGTGAATATCATGCTGATGAGCCCGTTTGCGGAAGAGCTGGCACAGGTGGTGCTGGAGGAGCACGTTCCGGTTGTGACGACCGGCGCGGGTTCTCCCGGTAAATTCATCGACAAATGGAAAGAGGCAGGTATTCGCGTGGTACCCGTCGTCGCGTCGGTGGCCTATGCGAAACGCATGGAGTCACTGGGTGCAGACGCAGTGGTGGCGGAAGGTACAGAAGCAGGAGGGCACATCGGCGAAACCACGACGATGGTGCTGGTTCCGCAGATAACAGACGCGGTTTCCATCCCGGTGATCGCCGCCGGCGGCATCGCAGACGGACGCGGTGTGGCAGCCGCCTTCATGCTGGGTGCGGAGGGGGTCCAGCTCGGTACCCGGTTCCTCGCCTGCACGGAATGTGCGATCCACGAAAACTACAAGCAGCTGGTAGTCAAGGCAAGGGATATCGACACCCGCGTCACGGGGCGCAGCGGCGGTCATCCGGTTCGTGCACTGAAAACCCGTCTGACCCGATCCCTGATCGAAATGGAAGGAAGAGGGGCGACTTTTGAAGAGATCGAGGCCGCGACAGTCGGATCGCTGCGCAAGGCGGTTCAGGAAGGCAACCTCGACGAGGGAACCTTCATGGCCGGTCAGTCCGCCGGTCTGGTGGATTGCGTGATGTCGGCAGAAGAAATCATCCGTACTTTGTTTGAGCAGGCCGCACATACGTTGACTGCTGTCCGGGGAGAGGGATTCTTATGATCGCGGTCGTAACAGGGGGTTCACGCGGGATCGGTGCGGCGATTGTGCGCCGGCTGGCAAAAGACGGTTATGACGTAGCTCTCATTTATCGTTCCGGCGAAATGGAGGCCAGTGCGCTCGCCCGGGAATGTTCAAGTGCGGGGGTACGCGTCGTCCCATTCCAGGCGGACCTGGGAAACCGGGAAGAAGCGGCCGGAGTTGCCATTCGTATCCGGGAAGAAATGGGTCCGGTCACAGTACTTGTCAACAACGCGGGCATCACGCGGGACGGGCTGGCCGTTCGTATGGGAGACGCAAATTTTACAGAGGTGCTGGACACCAATCTCACCAGTGCGTTTGTTTTATGCCGTGCCTTTTTGCCTGACATGATGAAAGCCCGCCGGGGGCGGATCGTGAACATGTCATCGGTCAACGGTATTTACGGGAGTGCCGGACAGATCAATTATGCGGCCTCCAAAGCCGGATTGATCGGATTGACCCGGTCACTGGCAAAAGAAGTCGGGAGCCGGGGTATCACGGTCAACGCAGTCGCACCGGGCTATATCGATACCGACATGACCCGCGCGATGCCGGAAGCCGCCCGGAGTGCCGCGCTGGAGCGGATTCCCATGCGCAGACCGGGCAGTCCGGACGAAGTGGCTGCACTGGTCAGCTTTCTGGCAGGGCCGGACGCTACCTACATCACAGCACAAGTCATCGAAGTGGCGGGAGGCTTGATTCCATGAGCGCACAACGACGAATCGTCATCACGGGTATGGGGGCGGTCACGCCCATCGGAATGGATGTCCCATCCCTGTGGGAATCATTGATGGCCGGCCGTGCCGGATTCTCTCCGATAGACACATTTGATGCTTCCCGCCATAAAGTAAGTCTGGCCGCGCAGATCAAGGGATTTGAGCCGACCGCCTACATGGATCGCAAAGAAGCGAGGCGGATGGACAGGTTCTGCCAGTTTGCGGTTGTATCCGCCCAGGAAGCGATCCGGCAAAGCGGGTTGGACATGTCCAGCGAAGACCCTTATCGTGCCGGTTGCATCATTGGAACCGGGATCGGTGGGCTCTCGACAATAGAGGACCAGTTCGACGTCCTCCACAACCAGGGTCCCGAACGCATTTCTCCGCTTTTTGTACCCATGATGATCGGGAACATGGCAGCCGGGCTGCTCTCCATGAAGTATGGAATCAAAGGCATCAGTGTGAGTGTGACCACTGCCTGTGCTTCGGGTACGACTGCGATAGGCGAGGCGTTTCATGCCATTAGGTCAGGACGTATAGACGTCTGTTTATGCGGTGGAACAGAGGCTTCCATCACTCCCATATCCGTAGCAGGATTTTCCAATATGAAGGCTCTACATACCGGCAAGGATCCGGAGCGCGCGTCCATTCCATTCGATGCGGAGCGGTCCGGTTTTGTAATCGGCGAAGGGGCGGGCACCCTGGTGCTGGAGACCCTCGAACATGCGACAGCACGGGGTGCGGTTATATTGGGGGAAGTCTCGGGATACGGTGCCACTTCGGACGCGTATCACATCACCAGTCCCGATCCGTCTGGCGAGGCTGCGGCAGCCTGCATGGCGATGGCCATGACGGACGCGGGTGTGGAACCCGGGGAGATCGGTTATATCAATGCGCACGGTACCAGTACGGAACTCAACGACAAATACGAGACGCTGGCGATTCACCAGTGTTTCGGACCGCTTGCTTCGAAGCTGCCGGTGAGTTCAACCAAGAGTATGACCGGACATCTCCTGGGCGCCGCAGGTGCTGTCGAAGCCATCATCACCGCGTTGGCTCTCCTGCACGGCACGTTGCCTCCCACCGTGGGGCTGAGGGTTCCCGATCCGGATTGTGACCTGGATTATGTGGCTGACGGGCCGCGAAAGGCAGAGTTCCGAGCGGCACTTACCAATTCGCTGGGGTTCGGCGGACACAACGGAACGCTCTGCCTCAAACGGTACGAACCGGAAACGAGAGGATGATTCCATGGATTTAAACGAAGTCAAAGAGCTGATGTCCCACATGCGGGCACACCGCATTGAGTCGCTTGAACTCGAACTGGAAGGTGTCCGGCTGAAAATGGTGCACCAACCGGCATCTGCCTGTATATCACAGGAACCGGTGGAAATCCTTCCCGTGTTGACTGCGACTGCTGCCGGTCAACCGGCATCGGAGGAGACGATCGAAGTCCGGTCGCCTGTAGTCGGTATCTATTATGAAGCACCGGCCCCCGAAGCAGAACCGTTTGTTCAGCCGGGAGACAGGGTGGAGGCGGGACAGACCTTGTGTATTGTCGAAGCCATGAAACTGCTCAATGAAGTCGCGGCACCCTGCGCCGGACACATTGCCGCGGTCCTTTGTAACAACGGAACGGGCGTAGAGTACGGAGAAGTGCTGTTTCACATCCTGCCACTGGAATCCGAATAATTTGCAAGGGGTATTCAAAAATGTATATGGACCATAAAGCAATTCAGGCGGTCATCCCGCACAGGGACCCGTTCCTGCTGCTGGACGAAGTACTGGATCTCAATGACGACAACATCCATGCCCGCAAAATACTGACCGGCCAGGAAGATTTTTTCCGGGGACATTTTCCCGGCAATCCGGTGATGCCGGGGGTCCTGATCATTGAAGCACTCGCGCAGGCGGGAGCGGTGCTGGCACTCGGGAAAGAGGCTTTCCGGGGCAGAACCGCCTATTTTGGCGGGATGGACAAAGTGCGTTTCAAACGCAAGGTCCTGCCCGGTGACGTCCTGGATCTGTATGTGGAGATCACCGCGATCCGCGGCAAAATCGGATTTGGCGAAGGACGCGCGATGGTGGGCCCGGCAGTTGCCGCTACCGCCCATCTGACATTTGCAATTGATTGAGGAGCAGCATGTTTGACAAAATACTGGTGGCAAACCGGGGAGAAATCGCAGTCACGGTGATCCGTGCGGCCCGGGACATGGGGATCCGGACCGTTGCTGTATGCTCGGAAGCAGACCGTGACGCCTTGCATGCGCAGATGGCGGACGAGTGCG
>CAZBKR010000001.1:0-17551 GCA_964492455.1 uncultured Oscillospiraceae bacterium | reverse complement strand
GTGCGTCTGTATCGGTCCCGCGTCTTCACGCGACAGTTATCTGAATATGCAGGCGGTCCTGACCGCGGCTTTGATGACCGGGGCGCAGGCGATCCATCCGGGATACGGTTTTCTGTCGGAAAATCCGTCTTTTGCGAGACTGTGCAAAAAATGCAACATAACGTTTATCAGTCCGCCGGATACCGCGATGGAACGGATGGGGGACAAAGCCACCGCACGGGAAACCGCCGCGCAAGCCGGCGTGCCGGTCGTTCCCGGCAGCGCAGGCGTTGTGGCGACACTGGCGGACGCACAGCGCGAAGCCGGGCGGATCGGATATCCGGTCATGGTGAAGGCCTCTGCGGGAGGCGGGGGAAAGGGGATGCGCATTGCAAAAGACGCGGCGTCTCTGCAGGCTGCGTTCCAAACCGCCCAGGCCGAGGCGTTGGCGGGTTTTGGAGACGATCGCGTCTACCTGGAACGGTTCCTGGAAAACCCGCATCACATCGAAATCCAGGTCATGGCGGATACGCACGGGAATGTGGTGCATCTGGGGGAGCGTGAGTGCTCGATCCAGAGGAGAAACCAGAAACTGGTCGAAGAAGCGGGATCTCCGTTTGCAGACAGGGAACTGGTTTCACGCATGGGTGAGGACGCAGTCCGTCTGGCCCGCAGTGTCGGCTACGTCGGGGCCGGCACAATCGAGTTTCTCGTCGATGGAAGCGGATCGTATTATTTTATGGAAATGAATACCCGCATTCAGGTCGAACATCCCGTGACCGAGGCGGTGACAGGTACCAATCTGATCTGCGAGCAGATCCGTATCGCGGCGGGTGAACCGCTGTCATGGCGGCAGGAAGACGTCAGGTTTTCGGGACACGCGATCGAATGCCGCATTCTCGCGGAATCTCCCGCCGCGGGTTTCCGCCCGAGCCCGGGAACCATCACATCACTGCACATTCCGGGCGGAGCCGGCATCCGTGTGGACAGTGCCATGTACCACGGGTATGTAATCCCGCCGTACTATGACTCGATGATTGCCAAAGTCATCGCGTATGCCCCGGACCGTCCCCAGGCGATCCAGCGCATGAGGCGTGCTCTCACTGAGTTTCTGGTCGAGGGGATCCAGACCAACATCGAGTATCAACTGGCGATCCTGCGCAATCCCGATTTTGCGGCGGGAACATATGACATCGGCTTTATCGGACGCCACGGGACATCGCTCCTGGAACAGTCCTGAACCGAAGGGGGGCTTAAATCATGGTGATCCATGTGTTGCGGCAGATGCGGGACCGGATGGAGCGGGATCTGCCCGAAACCGGCCGGAATCAGCACGACGGGCCATTTGACTACCGGACACCGGTTCCGGACGACCTTTGGATTCGCTGCCCGGAATGCGGCGGCGTCATGGCGCGCGAGGACTTTGAACGCGCTGCCCACGTCTGTACCAAATGCGCGCATCATTTCCGCATCGGCGCCAGGGAACGCCTGAATCTGATCTGTGATCCGGATTCATTTGAAGTCTTTCCAATCGGCATAACCGGCGGGAATCCGCTCGGTTTTCCGGGATATGAGGAGAAGCTTGCCAAATTGCAGAATGAGACCGGGCTCGAAGAAGCGGTGATATGCGGTACCGCTCACATCGGGGGGCATCTGTGCGCGGTCGCGGCAATGGACACCAGGTTTTTAATGGCTTCAATGGGCCGTGTCGTCGGGGAACAGATCACGGCGCTGTTTGAAACCGCCACCGAACGCCGGCTTCCGGTCGTTCTGTTTTCCGCGTCAGGCGGAGCACGCATGCAAGAGGGAATTCTCTCGTTGATGCAGATGGCAAAAACTTCCGCGGCGGTGGGGCGGCACTCCAGTGCGGGACTGCTGTATATTTCGGTCATGACCGATCCAACCACAGGAGGGGTGACCGCGAGCTTTGCCTCGCTGGGTGATTTTCTGCTGTCCGAGCCGGGCACGCTGATCGGGTTTGCGGGTCGCCGGGTGATTGAAGGCACGATTTCTCAGGAACTCCCGGAAGGGTTTCAGCGCGCGAAATTCCTGCAGGAGCATGGATTTCTGGATGCGATCGTTCCGCGCGCCAGACTGCGCGACACGCTGACAAAATTGCTGGCCTGGCATCGAACGGAAGTACGATCGACCGTTTTACCGGCAGGACGGTCTCCGGACTCCGAAAAGCCAGGCGCGGTGCACACCGGATCTGAGTGTCTGCGGATCATTCGTGAAAAGGGGCGCCCGGTCTTCCAGGATTATCTGCCTATGGTGTTTGAGGATTCGATGGAACTGCACGGCGACCGCGGATTCCGGGACGATGAGGCGATCTGGGGTGGACTTGCCTTGCTCGGTGGCAGACCGGTCACCGTGATCGGTCAGCAAAAGGGACGCACACTGGAAGAAAACGTGCGGTATCAGTTTGGAATGCCCCATCCTGAAGGGTATCGCAAGGCGCTGCGGTTGATGAAACAAGCGGAGAAATTCGGACGTCCGGTGATTTGTTTTGTCGATACACCAGGCGCATTCTGCGGAATCGGAGCGGAGGAAAGAGGACAGGGAGAGGCCATCGCAAAAAATCTGATGGAGATGATGGCGCTCAAGGTGCCTGTAATATCTGTAGTGATCGGAGAAGGCGGCAGCGGAGGAGCCTTGGCGATTGCTGCCGGAGACCGGCTGGCGATGTTGTCCAACGCGATCTATTCTGTCATCTCGCCCCGCGGATTTGCATCCCTGCTCTGGAAAGACCCGGCACGGGAGGCAGAAGCGGCGGATACGGCAAGAATCACCGCAACCGACCTGTTGCGGTTCGGGGTTTGCGACGCAGTGATCCCGGAACCGGAGGCAGGCGCGCAACAGGATCCCGGACGGGTGGCAGACCGGATCCGGTCGTACCTGCTGACAGAGCTGGACATACTGCTTTCCATGGACACAGATCGCCTGGTGCGGGAACGCTACGCCCGGTTTCGCAGGATCTGAGCAAAGCGCCATCTCCAACGTCCTCATCGCAAAAAATGTCGCCATCGGCTAGAATGGAGGGGAATCCAGGCCGGGGGGATACACCTTGCCGAGAAACGGGGGACGGGATGGGACGTTTTCGGACGATACTGCTGGTTCTGATCGGGTTGACCATGGTTTTCTCTGCGGTTTCCTGCGGAGGAAACAGCGCTCCCGAACAGGCCGTTGCCTCCTTTATGCAGGAACTGCAAGAGGGTAACCGCGATCGGGTCGCTGCCGGCCTTGCACCCGGCACATCATTGTCACTATTGCTTCCAGCTGATCCGGTGTCGCAACCGGGCACTTCAGCACTGTTGTCGTTTGCCTGTTCCCGTCTGACCTATACCGTGACCGGGGGAGAACGGGAAGGTGACACAACAACGGTCGAAGTGGACGTCACGGTTCCGGATATGACTGTGCTCCTGCAGGACTATCTGCGTGAGGCGCTGCTGAGGACGCTGGTGGATTCCAGCGGTGATCTGGGCGTTTTGTTACAGACGTTGCTGGCAGAAAAAGTGGAAGTTTTCTCGTCGCGGGAACCTTTTGAAACGCGCACCTCCCATGTCGTACTGTCACTGGACAAGGTGGAGGATCGCTGGAAAATCTCCGATCCGGGCAATCTGGAAATCGCCGTCATCGGAGGTTTCGAGCAGATGTTCGGCGCCACAGGCCCGGTCTCCTGAAAGCGGGAATCCGGGGTGTACTCCCTGTTTGCTCTTTATCGGACTGCGATGGTATCCTCTTTAGAGAATCAAACCGTGTGCACGGGAGGACAATACACATGAGACTGGCCGTGATTGGCACAGGCAATATGGGACAGGCGCTGGTGGACGGAATGGTTCGCCGGGGAAGAGTGGATCCGGCCGGGTTGGTCGTATATGATGTAGACACCGATAAAGCAAAACAGACCGCGGACCGGAATCACGCCTCCTGGGCTGCGACGCCGAAAGACGCCGTCGCGGACGCGACGCACGTCATGATGGTGGTCAAGCCCCAGGTGTTTCCCCAGGCTATGGGACAGATCGTCGATCATCTCGGGCAGGAAACCGTTCTGATTGTCGTAGCGGCCGGCGTCCGCGTTTCCTCTATCCGCGCGTTGGCAGGGACGGATCGAGGCATCGCGCGTGTGATGCCCAATACGCCCGCTTTGATCGGCGAGGGTGTCAGCGCAGTCTGCTTTGACCGGATATCCGATAGCGGCCAGTCGCTGATCGTCTCCCTGCTGGAAGCCTGCGGCATCGTGATCCCCTGTGATGAAAAATCTCTAGACGTTCTGGGTGCTGTCTCCAGTACGGGTCCCGCCTGGGCGATGTTGTTTGTGGAAGCGTTGGCAGACGGTGCGGTCCTGAGCGGACTTGCGCGCGATGTCGCCATCCGCGCCGCCGCCGCCACACTGGCCGGAGCCGGGAAACTGGTGCTGCAAACGGGATTGCATCCTGGCGTGCTCAAAGATCAGGTGTGTTCCCCCGGTGGAACGACCATTGAGGGGATCCGCGCGCTGGAAAGAGGCGCATTTCGTTCTTCGGTGATCGAGGCGGTTGCCGCGGCGATGGAAAAAACGGAAAAGATGACGGCACGAGATGGCTGACCGGACGGAAAAAGCCGAACCTTCCGCGCGCCCTGTGGTGGACATCTATACGGATGGCGCGTGTTCCGGAAATCCGGGGCCTGGTGCCTGGGCCGCGATTCTGGTTGCCGGCGGTAAAGAGCGTGAGATGACCGGCTTCGATCCTTCCACCACGAACAACAGAATGGAACTGACCGCCGCCATCGAGGCGCTGCGTGTCCTCAAGCGCCCCTGTGACGTACGGTTGTACAGTGACAGCGCGTATCTGGTGTCTGCGTTTACACGGGGATGGCTGGTCAACTGGAAAAAGAACGGGTGGAAAAACGCGTCCAGAGATCCGGTCAGCAACCAGGACTTGTGGCAGGAACTCGACAGACTGGCGGCGACGCACAGGATCGAATGGGTCAAGGTGGCGGGACACGCGGATCACGTATACAACAACCGCTGCGACGCACTGGCGGTCAAACAGATCAAAGAAGGACGGCAGGCAGGGCAGGAGGGAATCGGGACCTGATGGAAGAAAAGACGCTCCACAGCGATATCCGGTTTACCGGCAGGGTCTTCCAGGTCGAGGAGATGCTCGTCCGTCTTTCAGACGGTACCTCCGCCAACCGCGAAATCGTACGCCATAACGGCGGTGCAGCCGTGATCGCGATCGACAGCGAGAACCGGGTTGTACTGGTCCGGCAATACCGCAAGAAATTCCGGCTGGCAAACTCGAACCCGATGAAGATCCAGCCGCATGCGCCCTGCGTGAACTGCGGGAGGAAACCGGGTACCGCAGCGGCCCGCTCGAACCGCTCATGACGATGTATCCGACTCCTGGTTATTGCTCGGAGCAGTTGCATCTTTTCTATACCGATCAAATTGTGACAGGCCGGGCTGCACCGGACGAGGGAGAACTGCTGGAACCGGTTCTGCTTCCGTTGACGGAATGCCGGGAAGCCATCCGGGACGGCCGCATCCGGGATGCCAAAACCGTGGTCGGCATTCTGATGGCTTCTGCACGACTTGCTGCAGCATCCGGCGCTGCTGATACGGTTGGAAGAGGAGGGAGCCGTTCGTGAAACGCCGCAATCCGGATCGGAACCGCGAAGTGTCCGGCATCCTGTATCTGGCAGTCGCCCTGTTTCTGGGGTTTGCCTTTTACCTGCCTTCCGACCTGACCGGCTGGATCGGCAAAACCTCTTCAGGATTTTTCCGCGGTCTGGCTGGCGTCGCATCCTATGCGGTTCCGGTTTTTTTCCTGTACCTTTCCGTCGAGTCGTTTCGCGAACGTGTCGATGCGGTCCGGAGACAACGGTTTATTTATACGCTGGTATCACTCTTGTGCCTGGCTGCGCTGTTCCATATTTTCACAGTCGATCAGACCACATTCCGCTCTCTTTTCGAACAGGTTGAAAAACCCGCATGGCAGGCAATCAAGGCATTGTGGATCATCGGTGTCGATCCGGCACATTATCCTGCACTCGGCGAGCCCCTGACCGGTGGTCTGGCGGGCGGCCTGGCGGCGACCGCACTGCATGCCATCGGCGGACGGATCGGTGCGCCGCTGCTGCTGATCGCGCTGCTGTTGATCCAGATCATCCTCATCTTCGACGTCTCGATCCGTCGTGCTGCGGGAACCGCAAAAACCGCATTGCATGAAACCCACACCAAGGTGAATGATGCGCTGCGCGAACGCGTGCGCGTGATCCGGGAGCGGAATGCACGAGTCGCGGAAGCGAGGGCCGGCCTGGATGAGGGGACGGATGTGATCGAGGCAAATTTTGATCATCTCGTAAAAGAAAGCACCGACGGCGTGCTTTCCGGTGATGCGGAGGATGCGGAGGAAGCCGGCGAAGAGGTCACTTATGGCGGATGGCTTGCGGCACCGCCTGCCGGGTCACACACAGATCCCGGTCACACACTACCGGAAACGGGAGAGATCTCTGGCGAAACGGAAGTGCCGGGATCTCCGCCGGTTCAGCTGCCCGCGGGAATTGTCAGGGTCGGGTTGACTGCAGGACACGCCCCGACCACTCCCGGTGAACATGCTGCGGAGCCTCCCGGCAAACCGGACAACATGCCTTCTGCGGACAAACAGGGGGGAGACAAGCACGCCGGTGCAAAAAAGCCCCGTCCACGTCCTTATCAGTCGCCGCCACCGACCTTGCTCAAACCCTCGAAAGCAGCCAATAACGTGGCCAACGCGATCACTGTCAACAGCCTGGGGCGCAAGCTGGAGGAGACGCTGGCGAGTTTCGGCATTGCCGCCAAAGTAAGCAATATCACAAGCGGACCCTCCATTACTAGATTTGAATTGATTCCGGGACCCGGCATTAAAGTCAGCCGGATTGTCAGCCTGACCGACGATATCGCTCTGAGTCTTGCCGCCGTAGGCGTCCGGATAGAAGCGCCGATTCCCGGCAAGTCCGCGATCGGGGTGGAGATTCCCAACAAAGAAACAGCGACCGTGGCACTGCGCGGATTGATCGAGTCGAAAGAGTTTCAGCAGTTTCCCTCGCGGTTGTGCGCGGTTCTCGGACGGGACATCGCCGGCCAACCCATTCTTTGCGATCTGACGAGGATGCCGCACCTGTTGATCGCGGGTGCGACGGGATCTGGAAAATCGGTCTGCATCAATTCTTTGCTGATGAGCGTGTTGTTCCGCGCGCACCCGAATGAAGTCAAATTGATCCTGATTGACCCCAAAGTGGTCGAACTGACCATGTACAACGGGATTCCTCACCTGCTCGTACCTGTGGTGACCGATCCTAAAAAGGCCTCGAACGCACTGATCTGGGCTGTCAACGAGATGAACAACCGCTATCGCAAGTTTTCGGAACGATCTGTCCGGGACATCACCTCCTACAACACCGCCGCCGAAGCGGACGGGGAGGAAAAGATGCCCCTGATCCTGATCGTCATTGATGAACTGGCCGATCTGATGGCTTCATCCCCGACCGAGGTGGAAGATTCGATCGCGCGACTGACCGCTATGGCGCGCGCGGCCGGTATTCATCTGGTCATCGCGACCCAGCGGCCTTCGGTAGACGTCATTACCGGGGTGATCAAAGCGAACATTCCTTCCAGAATCGCTTTTGCGGTCGCATCCCAGGTTGATTCACGTACCATACTGGACATGGGCGGTGCGGAGAAACTGCTCGGCAAAGGTGATATGCTGTATTTCCCGCAGAGTTCTCCCAAACCGATCCGCGGGCAGGGAGCCATGGTGACCGATGCCGAAGTCGAAACGGTCATCGCGTTCCTGAAAGCCCAGAATGCGGGCGAATATGATGCGGAAACAGCGGATGCCATCATCGCAACCCCCGCTGCCGGGATCGGCCGCGAGACACAGGATGCGGACGAACTCCTGCCTGCGGCGGTGGACGTCGTTATCGAAGCCGGTTATGCGTCTGTATCCCTCCTCCAGCGTCGCATGAATGTCGGGTACCCGCGCGCGGCCAGACTCGTCGACCGCATGCAGGAAGCCGGCTATGTCGGTCCGTTCGAAGGCAGTAAACCCCGAAAAGTCATCATCACCCGGCAGCGTTGGATGGAAATCCAGTCCGGTAAGGAAGAGGAGTCCTGATTCATGCCTTTCCTGCCGGTCAGCCAGGAGGATTGCCGTGCCCGTGGTTGGGACGCGATCGACTTCCTGTTCGTCACTCCCGACGCCTATGTGGACCACCCCTCTTTCGGGGCGGCCCTTTTATGCCGTCTGCTCGAAGAAGAAGGATACCGGGTAGGAATCGTATCCCAACCGGATCCGGACCATCCGGAAAGTCTCGAAATCATGGGGCGGCCACGGCTGGGCGTGCTGGTTTCCGGGGGCATAGTGGACTCGATGGTGGACAACTATACCGCGGCGCGCCGCCCGCGCTCGCGTGACCGGTACTCTCCGGGTGGCATCAAAGGCCGCCGGCCGGACCGTGTCACCATCCGTTACTGCAATATGGTACGGGATTGTTTTGGAGAGATTCCTCTGATCATCGGAGGGATCGAGGCAAGCCTCCGCCGGTTCGCGCATTACGATTACTGGGATCACGCGGTTCGCCGCAGCATTCTGCAGGACAGCCGGGCAGACATACTGGTGTTCGGGATGGGGGAGTTGCCGCTGCTTTCGATCGCCTCCCTGCTGGCCAAAGGGGTTGCGATTGCCAACATCCAGACTTTGCCGGGCACCTGTGTGATGGTTTCTGACAAGAAGATGCCGGACAAATGGCGCACCTTTCTTCTGGATGCGGAAAAGGAGAACACCGCAGAAACTTCGTCGCAGGAAGACGATAAGTACGTTCTTCTCCCTTCCTATGATTCAGTAAAGTCTAACCCGCGCACCTATGCGGATGCGTTTCGCATCCAGTATCTGGAGCAGGTCCCGGTCCGGGGCCGCACTCTGCTGCAGCGGCACGGAGTCCGCTATGTGGTGCAAAACCCGCCCCTCCGTCCACTCAAACAAAAGGAACTGGACCGCTTGTACGCTTTGCCCTTCGAACGCGCTCCGCATCCTTTATATGCCGCACAGGGGGGCGTACCGGCCATCGAGGAAGTCTCACACAGCATCACAGCGCACAGAGGCTGTTTTGGCGGATGCAATTTTTGCGCAATCACCTTCCACCAGGGGCGTGTGGTGCAAAACCGCAGCCGGACCTCCATTCTGGCCGAAGCGGAAAGAATCATCGCGTCTCCCGATTTCAAGGGATATATCCACGATGTGGGCGGCCCGACCGCTAATTTTCATTTGCCTGCCTGCGAAAAAATGAAACGGGGTGAAGTCTGTAAAGAGAGGCGATGTCTGTTCCCCGAACCTTGTCCGGCACTCCAGACCGACCACAGCTCCTATCTGGACCTTCTGCGTGCCGTGCGCGCATTGCCCGGCGTCAAGAAAGTCTTTGTGCGTTCCGGTATCCGGTTCGACTACCTGATGATGGACGACCGGTCTGGTTTTTTGGGTGAGTTGTGCCGACATCACATCAGCGGGCAGCTCAAGGTAGCGCCTGAACATGTGAGCGACCGGGTGCTCCGCCACATGGGCAAACCTCCCGCAGCGTCGTTTGAGAGATTTCGGGATGCCTATGAGAACACCAATCATGCCATTGGAAAAGAACAGTATCTTGTCCCGTATCTGATCTCCGGCCATCCGGGGAGCACGCTGGAGGACGCATTGCAGCTGGCGCTGTACATTAAAAAGCATCGGGTAGTCCCTGAACAGGTGCAGGACTTTTATCCGACACCCGGGACCGTATCGACTACCATGTACTACACCGGTCTCGATCCGTTTACCATGCAGCCTGTCCACGTGCCGACCGGGGAGGAAAAAGCCATGCAGCGTGCGCTGCTTCAATATTCCGCTCCCCGGTCCCGTCCGCTGGTCGAGAAAGCGCTCCGCATCCTGGGACGCACTGATTTGATCGGTTTCGGCCCTGATTGTCTGATCCGGCCGCAGAGCGATCGCAGAAACGGATCCGGGTAAATCGTCAGGATCATTTCCGGCCCAGTTGAACTGAACCGTCCTGTTACGGAACCACATGAAGGAGAAGATGTATGCAAGCATCCATTCAGACCGCCGAAACGATCTGTGTCGGCACAGAACTGCTGATCGGCCACACACTCAACACCAATTCCCATTTTATCGCGCGGCAACTGACTCTCATGGGTATCAACTCCTACTATCAGACCGTCGTTGGCGACAATCCGGACCGTTTGTTTTCCACGATCCGAAGTGCCGTTACGAGATCCGACTGCGTCTTTCTGACCGGAGGGTTGGGTCCGACCGCCGACGACATCACCATGGCGGTGGCTGCCCGGGTGGCAGACCGCTCACTGACGCTGCACGAACCAAGCCGGCAGGCCATCCTGGATATCTTTACACGGATGGGGCGGGAAATGACCGAAAACAACCTCAAACAGGCAATGTTACCGGAACAGTCCATCGTGCTTCCGAACCGGAACGGGACCGCACCGGGATGTATTATTGTGTTTGAACAGGACGGGAAAGACAAAACCCTGGTCCTGTTGCCCGGCCCTCCGTCCGAACTGCGCCCGATGTTTCTGGAACAGGTCAAACCGTATCTTGAGATGCGGACCAGCCGGATACTGCGCAATCACTTCGTTCGGATGATCGGCATCGGGGAATCCAAAGCCGAAACCGTGCTCAGGGACCTGATCGACAGCCAGACCAATCCGACCATTGCCCCTTACGCGGGAGAAGGGGAGGTCATGTTCCGCATCACACAGCTCGCGCAAAGCAAAGACGAACCGGACAACACCGGCCCGCTGCTTGCGGAAGTGAAAAAGCGGGTGGGGGAGTATATCTACGAAGTAGGCGAGCGGAAAATGCATGAAGTGGTAGCCGACCTGCTGGTGGAACGCCGCGCGACTCTTTCGATGGCGGAGTCCTGCACAGCGGGGCTCGCGCAATCCATGCTGGGAGAGATTCCCGGGGCTTCCCGGTTTCTGATCGGGGGACTGGTGGCCTATGCCAACGAAGTCAAGCAGGAGTTCCTGGGTGTACCCGCTGATCTGCTGGAACGCGAAGGCGCGGTGAGTGAAGCCTGTGCGATCGCGATGGCGGACGGTTGCCGTTCCATGTTCGGAACCGATTATGCGGTGGGGATCACCGGAATCGCCGGTCCGGACGGCGGGACACCTGAAAAACCGGTCGGTCTGGTCCACCTCGCGGTGGCGGACGCAAACGGTTGTGAGACCCGTATGCTGCGCATCAACGGCAACAGAGCCCGCGTTCGGGGAGTCGCCGCGCTCAATGCCTTTGACCTGCTGCGGAGGAGATTGCTCGGATGATCCCGCTGGAGAAGCAGCGCAGGCTATCCATGACATCCTCCGCGATGCTGATGATGATCGCGCTGATCTGCAGCAAGTTGCTTGGCCAGCTGCGCGAGATCCTGCTGTTGTACCGTGTCGGGCAGGGGACTCCGGTCTCGGACGGGTTTATATTGGGATTTCAAATCCCGGATCTGTTGTATGAGCTGCTCATTGGCGGGGCTATTCAGGCAGCCATCACGCCGACCCTGGCGGGTGCGATTGAAAAACGGACCCAGCGTTCCGGCTGGCGTGCGGTCAGCATCTTTCTGAACGTCGCGGCACTGACCATGCTGCTCTTGATTCTACTCGGCCAGATCGTGGCGCCGGTTCTCATCCCCGCACTGTATTCCTCGCGGTCTCCCGAAACCGTCGAGGTCGCCGTTTCCGTGTCACGGACGCTGTTCCCTCAAGTGTTGTTCATGATGCTTGCCGCTTTGTGTATCGGCATTCTCAATGCGTATCGGCGGTTCGAAAGAACCGCGTTCGGTCCGGTCGTCTACAATGCGGGTGTGGTGGTGAGCATGCTGCTGCTTGGAGACAAAACCGCAGGTGGCGCTGTACGTGTGGCGGCGGGTGTCATGCTGTCTGCCTGTGTGTTTTTCCTGCTCCAGTTCTATCTTGCGCGGGATGTTTTTTCCCGTTTCTACCGCTTTTCATTCGATGTGCGGGATCCGGGGTTCCGGCGTTTGCTGCGTCTGGCGCTGCCGACCATGCTGGCCGCTTCGATTGTACAGGTCAACGTCATTGTGCTCAGCGCCTTTATCAACCGCTCCTTTCCCGCAGACGGGCTGGTGACCGCCTTGCGCAATGCCTCCACGCTCTGGCAACTTCCCTATGGCATCCTGGCGGTATCGATTGGAAACGTCCTTCTCCCCAATTTATCGGGCATGGCAAGCAGCGACAGGCCGCAACGGTTCCGCCGCCTGTTTGACAGCGGATTGCGCAACGCGATGTTTCTGATTGTGCCGACTGCCTTTCTGATGCTGGCGATGCGGCGTGATTTTGTCCGGGCGGTCTTTTCCTGGGGCTCCACCTATCCCGAATCTTTGTTGTCCAGCACTTCCTCCATCTTGCTGTTTTATTGCCTTTCCATCGTCGTACAGACACTCGTGTTCCTGTTCGGGATCGCGTGTTTTGCGGCGGGCAACACAAAAATACCGCTGTATGGCGGCGCGGTGTCTCTGATCGGGAATTTCCTGTTCAGTCTTATCCTCACCTCCATCCCGGGAGCGGGTCCCTGGTCGATGTCGCTCGCGTTCCTCTTGTCCGGGCTGTCCTCCGCAGTACTGATCATTGCATTGTTCAGGAAACGGTTTCCCGGTTTTTCCCCCCGCAGTGCGGGACGCCGGTTCCCGCTTCAGATGGTGCTGTGCGGAGCCGCCTCCATGCTGGCGGTGACTGCGCTGGGCATTCTGTACGACGCAGCGGGAAGCAAGATACTGGAGCTTCTCTGGCTCGCCTTCCGGGCTTTGGCGGGGATCGCGGTTTTCTATTTGTCGGCGCACAGTCTACGCGTTCCGGAAGCGGCACTATACGCGGAACGTGCGGGATCTCTGGTTCGCCGTTTCACGCACAGGGCTGCATCGGACACGGACAGTGAGAGCGAAGTCCAGCCGCCGGAAGAAACGGACGACCGGCCTGCCAGGCATTAGCAATTGCGCCCCTGTTCTGTCGTTTCTTGTCTGATTTGTTGCGGTTGACGTTCAACGAGGATAACCGTATAATCCATACAGAACGATTGTTCTATATCGCACATTTGGAGGGTTTGATCATGGCCAGAGCGGCAAAAGCCCCGGGAAAATCGTCTACGGCAGTGACCCAGAAGGGGGCCGATGAGCGTTCGCGCGCCCTCGAGATCGCCCTTGGGCAGATCGAGAAGCAATTTGGTAAAGGAGCGGCGATGAAACTGGGAGAGCGCCCGGATATGACCGTGGACGCCATTCCGACCGGTGCGCTGTCACTCGATATTGCGCTCGGGATCGGCGGGGTTCCGCGTGGCCGGATTGTTGAGATTTATGGTCCTGAGGCATCCGGTAAGACGACGGTCGCCCTGCACATTGTTGCCGAGGCACAAAAGGGCGGCGGGACGGCGGCGTTTATCGATGCTGAACACGCGTTGGATCCTGCCTATGCCAGCCGCCTCGGAGTCGACATCGACAATCTGATTGTTTCACAGCCGGACACCGGCGAACAGGCACTTGAGATTACCGAAGCGCTGGTGCGCAGCGGTGCCGTTGACGTGATCGTCATCGACTCGGTGGCAGCACTGGTTCCCAAGGCGGAGATTGACGGTGAGATGGGGGATTCCCACGTCGGATTGCAGGCCCGGCTGATGTCACAGGCCCTCCGCAAGCTCGCGGGCGTGATCAGCAAATCGAGCACAATCGCCATCTTTATCAACCAGCTGCGTGAAAAGGTCGGTGTTATGTTCGGCAATCCGGAAACCACCACCGGCGGACGCGCGTTGAAATTTTACTCTTCGGTCCGGCTCGATGTGCGGAAGACCGAAACACTTCGGAGCGGAACAGACATCATCGGCTCCCGTACCCGGGTCAAAGTGGTTAAGAATAAAGTCGCACCGCCGTTCAAAGAGGCGGAGTTCGATCTGATTTACGGAGAAGGCATCTCCAAGGAGGGATGCGTACTGGATCTCGCGGTCCTTATGAACATCATCGACCGCAGCGGATCCTGGTTCTCTTACAAAGGACAGCGTATCGGGCAGGGACGTGACAATGCGCGTCTGTTCCTCAAACAGAATCCGGAGATCTGTGAGGAAGTCGAAATCGCCGTAAGGGAAGCGTCCGTCGGCACCCCTTCACACGGGGATGGCGTTATTGTTTCCGCGGATGAAGACGATGAAGAAGATATCCTGGACCTCGATTCCTGATCCGGACGCAGACCCCGTACGTAAAACGCGTGCATATCTGGATGCGCGTGCTACGGCAATCGGATATATCGGAATCTCGAAAAAGTCTTCGGGGCGGGTGCGAATCCGGCTGGAAAAGGATGGCGTGCCCGACGATCTCATTCGGCTCGTTCTTTCTGATTTGACGAAAGACGGCTATTTGGACGACCGTGCATTCGGACGTGCAATTCTGGACACGCGCGTACGGAAGGGTGTAGAATCTCTCCCTGCGCTGCGCGTCCGGCTTTTGCGTCTGGGAGTCGACCCGGGAATCGCCGAAGAAGTGCTGGAGGCGCAAGGCGTGACCGTTTCTCGGGACGCTTTATCACAGCTGCTGCTCACCAAATTCGGTACCCAGCTGAGAAATTCGGCAACGCTGTCATACGCGGACCGCAGAAAGCTGATGGGCAAGATGGCCCGTTTTCTCGCCAGTCGCGGTTTTTCCGGCGGGGATGCGATGGAAGCGGTGCTGCAAGTGATGGGCGCGGATGCGGGAGGCATACTGGATGACCTTTGACCCCAAACAAATTGACACAAATTCCCGGCTACGGATTCTCATGGTTTCTCTCGGCTGCCCGAAAAACCTGGTGGATTCGGAATCAATGTGCAGAATCCTTACAGACAATGGCTTTGCATTAACCGATACGCCTGAAGACGCAGACGCGATTGTGGTCAATACCTGCGGATTTATCGAAAGTGCAAAAAAGGAAGCGATCGATACCCTGCTGGAGATGGCCGACTATAAACAAGCTCCCGGCCGATGCCGGTTTCTGGTTGCCTGTGGCTGTATGGCGCAGCGGTATCCGCAGGAGATCCGCGCACTGCTTCCGGAAGTGGATGCCGTGCTCGGCACAGCCCATTATGCGGACATCGCTGAGTCGCTCCGCACAATGTTTGAGGGAGGCTCCGGGGGGATTCGTTGCTCCGCGCCGGGGAGCCTTGTCCATTTGCGCAAGGACCGCTTGATCTCTACCCGCGGATATGCCTATCTGAAAATTGCGGAGGGGTGTGCCAACCACTGTTCGTATTGTGCGATCCCCGGCATGCGCGGCCCTTTTGTTTCACGATCGCCCGAAGACATCCTGGAGGAAGCCTCTCTGCTGGCGGAGCAGGGTTATCAGGAGATCATCCTCGTCGCGCAGGACACCACCCGATATGGCACTGACTTGCAGGGAACAGGCGAACCGGTCACATTGGCCGGTCTTTTGCGCGATCTTGAGAGGATTTCCGGAATCCGGCGGATCCGTTTGATGTACTGTTATCTGGATGGATTGACCGAAGAACTGGTCGATGCCATGGCGGCTTCGGACAAAATTGCCCGTTATCTGGATATCCCGATCCAGCATTTGTCCGACCGGATTCTCCGGCGGATGAACCGGCGTGATACTGCGGACGAAATCCGTGCCAAAATCGAGCTGTTGCGAACCCGCATTCCCGGAATACTGCTCCGATCCACGGTAATGGTCGGGTTTCCTGGAGAACTGGACAGCGATTTCCGGTTGTTGATGAAGGGCCTGCGCGAGATCCGGTTTGACCGGCTGGGTTGTTTTGTATTTTCACCGGAAGAAGGGACCCCGGCCGACAATATGCGTCCGAAGGTCCGCAGGGACGTGGCGGAACGGCGGATGGCGCGCGTCATGGAACTCCAGAGAGGGATTACTTTCCAATCCAATCAGGCGCGTGTCGGATCGGTTGTGACGGTAATGCTTGATTCCATCTCGGAGGATGGGGTATTCTACTCTGGACGCAGCGAGGGAGAAGCCCCGGAAATCGATCCGTCGATTCTGGTTGCGGTATCCTCGGACGACCCCGGGATCGGCAGCATGATCCAGGTTCGCATTGTGGCGGCTACGGAGTACGAGATGACGGGAGTGACAATCTAGTTGAATCTGCCCAACCGACTCACGCTGGCGAGAATCGCCGCCATTCCTCTGATTCTTTTGTTCATGCTGCCTGTTCCTTCTGCAGCTTCTTTTTTTGATCCCTGGAATCTCTTTATTGATCGTTACGGGATGGCAGTTGCGCTATTGCTTTTTGTGGCGGCTTCGATCACCGATTATCTGGATGGCCGGATTGCACGCAAGTTGGGGATCGTAACCAATATCGGCAAACTGATGGATCCGATTGCAGACAAGTTACTGGTCGTTTCAGTCCTGATCGCGTTCACCCAGCTGGGGCGTGTCCATGCGGGTGTTGTGGTGCTGATTCTTGCACGTGAGTTTCTGGTCACAGGCCTTCGTGTCCTGGCGATTGAGAAGGGAACGGTCCTGGCGGCCGATGCGACAGGAAAAGTCAAAACCGTCACGCAGATGACAGCGATCATATTGCTGCTGCTCCATCTGTTTCTCGTCGGGATTTCGCCGCTCCTCGCGGGGGTATCCTTTTTTGGCTCGTTTGTTGAGATCGTGCGGATCGTCGCGGATATCGCGGTTGCGTCTTGTGTGATCGCAACGATCTATTCGGGAATCCACTATTTTCGGACTGGTATTCCGTTTTTGCGCGACTGAGGGCACTTCTTGCGCTCTGCGTATTGACAAGCGTATCATCTTCCTATAAACAAGTACTATGCAATAAACGGGAGGTACACCAATGTCTCAGGAGTCAATTTTTGAAAGTGTCAAAAACATCCTGGTCGAGCAGCTCGGCGTCGATGCCGGTGATGTTGCCATGGAGTCCAACTTCATTGATGATTTGAACGCCGATTCCCTCGATATCGTCGAACTGATCATGGCGATGGAGCAGGAATTCGGGATTTCGATTCCGGACGAAGAAGCAGAACGGATTAAAACCGTCGGCGACGCCGTCCAGTTTATCAAGTCCAACCAGTAATCCATTTCCGATGGATAAAGGATGGAATCGACCGTCGACGGATTTAGAACGGCGGATCGGTTATTTGTTTACGGACAAGAGCCTGCTGGCGCAGGCTCTTACTCATTCTACCTATGCATATGAAAACAAGTCGCGCAGCATGCCGGACAACGAACGGCTCGAGTTTCTCGGAGACAGCATCCTGGGGCTTGCTATCGGTCGTGCGCTCTTTGAAGACGATCCTGCCCTTACGGAAGGTGATATGACTGCGATGCGTGCGCTGGTTGTATGCGAACAATCGCTGGCTGAAGCAGCCCGCCGTATCGGGTTGGGGAGAGAACTCCTGCTGGGGGTCGGAGAAGACCGGACCGGCGGCAGGGACAAAGATTCCAACTTGTCCAACGCGATGGAAGCGTTGTTTGGTGCTGCCTTTCTCGATGGCGGTTACGATCAGGCCAGTTCTCTCGTGCTGCGGCTCATGCGTGACATTC